>JBBSFF010000005.1:0-20669 GCA_038238995.1 Sphingomonadales bacterium | reverse complement strand
CAAATGATCCTCGGCGATCCGGTCGAGCGCGACGCCGATGAAGCGCACCCGGCGGGCGGCGAGGTCGTCCAACCCGTCGAAATAGTCGTCGATCGCGCCGGTGACCGGGTTGGCGTATAGCGCGTTTATAGTGAAGTCGCGCCGCGCCGCATCGGCGCGCCAATCGTCGGTGAAGGCGACCGTCGCATGGCGGCCGTCGGTGGCGATGTCGCGGCGCAGTGTCGTGACCTCGGCGTGGAAGCCCTTGGCGACGGCGGTCACCGTGCCGTGCGCGATACCCGTCGGCACCGCCTTGAGCCCCGCAGCCTCCAGCCGCGCGATGACGTCGGCGGGGGCAAGGACGGTGGCGAAATCGATGTCGCTGACGGGCCGGCTGAGCAACCCGTCGCGGACCGCGCCGCCGACGAGCCGAGTCGACCCGCCCGCGACGTCGAGCGCAGCGGCGACCGCTTGCGCGCCCTCCCCGTCGAGCCAAGGCTGCGCGCCGAGCCTCATGCCAGCCGCTTCGACAGGTTGACGATCATCGCCGCCGTCGCCCCCCAAATCTCGTGCGTCTCCCACACGATCACATAATAGGAGCGGAGCCGCCCCTGCCACTCGCTCTGGCGGAGCTGATGGTTGGCGGGGTCGAGCAGGAAATCGAGCGGGACTTCGAAGATCGACGCGACCTCGTCGGCGGCAGGGACCAGCGGGATGTTCGGCGCGATCAGCCCAAGTACCGGGGTGATGTGGTACCCCGTCCCGGTCGAATAGGCGTCGGTCGCGCCGACTACCTCGACCGCGTGCGGTGGTAGCGCGACTTCCTCGTGCGCCTCGCGCAGCGCGGCGGCGGTGGCGTCGGCATCCTCGGGGTCGATCCGCCCGCCGGGAAACGCGACCTGCCCCGCGTGGCGACGCAGCGTGTGGGTCCGTCGGGTGAACAGGATCGTCGGCCGGTCGTGGGTGACGACCGCGATCAGCACCGCGGCCGGGGTCAGCGCCGTGGGCGCTTCGTCCTCGTTGCCGGTAAAGTCCCAGTCGCCGCGCTTGCCGTCCCCCGGGCCGACCGCGCGGGCGAGCCGCTCGCGCAGGCTCACGCGGCGAACGCGAAGAACACGCCGCCGCTCCACAGCCCGGGCGGGGTCGCGTCCTCGGCGAGCGCCCAGTCGGCGAGGTCGTAGAACGTCGCGCGATTGACCAGCGCCTCCATCCCGCCGCGGACGTGGACGTACGGACGCGGGGTGCCGTCGTCGGCGGTTGCGACGCGCAGCAAATTGTCGGGTCCGGCAACGACATGCTCGCCGGTGTTGAGCCGGAAAGCGAGGCTCCGCCCCGCCCCCGCTCCTTCGCTCGTCGCCGCGACCGCGACGAACGGTGCATCGTCGACGGCGATGTCGAGCTTTTCGCCCGGCGTGACGAGGACATAGCCGCCGTCGGCCTCGCGCCGCAGGATCGTCGAGAACAGCTTGACGAGTTCGGGGCGGCCGATCGGCGTGCCGCCGTGAAACCACGTCCCGTCGGCGGCGATCCGCATGTCGCTGTCGCCGCAATGCGCCGGGTGCCACTGGTCGACCGGCGGCAATTTCCGCTGGCTGAGCAGCGTCGCGATCTCGGCAAGCGTGGGCGCGTCGGCGGTCATCTGGCGAGTATAGGCGGCCCCGGAGCAAATGTCGCGGCCCGGACCGTCGCGGTGCGGATCGTCGCGGTCCGGGGCAGCGGCCGCGCGCCGGTATCGCGCAGGAGCAGGCGGTGGCGGTCGACCGGGCCGGGCAGGCTCCAGCCCGCCGTCGCGGCGGCATCGAAGCCGAACGGGCCATAGTAGCTTTGATCTCCGATCAGCAGGATCGGGTCGAGGCCGCGCTCGTCGGCGACCGCCAGCGATGCCGCGAGTAGCCGCCGCCCGAGGCCGATCGACCGCGCGCTATCGGCAACCGCGATCGGGCCGAGCAACGTTAAGGGAACGTCGGTCGCTCCGGCGGTCAGCACGATCGGCCAGTATTGCACGGTTCCGATCAGCCCGCCGTCGACGCACGCGACAAGGCTGGGCCCGACGATCGGCACCGCCCCGGCCCGCAGCCGCGACGCCGTGCGGGCGTGGCGGCCGGGGCCGAAGGCGGCGTCGAGCAGGGCGTCGATCGCGGGGCTGTCGGCAGGCGTCGCGGGACGGATGAGCATCGGTCCTCGTGACGCCGGTGTCGAACCGCCGCTATCGTCCTACTTGGCGGTGACGACAAGCTCGGTCCGGCGGTTTTCGGCCTGACCGCCCGAGGTCGCGTTGGTCGCGGCGGGATCGTTCGCGCCGCCCGTCGCGGTCTCGATGCGGTCGGCGGCGATGCCCTTGGCTTCGAGCGCCTTGGCGACGGCGGCGGCCCGGTCGGCCCCGAGTTGGGCGTTGCCGCCGGCGACGGGCCGCGCGTCGGTATAGCCGATCAGCATAACCTTCGCCTTGGGGTAGCCGGCGAGCGTCGTCGCCAGCGCGTCGACCGTCGCCGCCTCGTTGGCCTTGATCGCCGACGACGCGGTGTCGAACAGCACCTTGTCGAAGGTGAAGGTCCGTGGCGCGACGGCATCCGACGCGAGATACGTCTTCAGATCGTCGTTGAACGACGCGCTGCTCGCGGTCATCGTGTCGGCCGTCGCGGCGGTGGTCGTGGTCGTCGTCTCGGTCACCTCGCCGACCGGCTTTTTGTCGCAACTACGGACGCCGAGCAGCAGCAGTGCGAGCAGGCCGGCGGCGAGCGCGGCCCACGCCAGCCAGTTCGGCTTCGCCGCCGCGGCGGCGAGCGGGACCGCGCTCGCGGTCCGACCCGGCCAGCCCGCGAAGACCGTCGCCGCCGGAACGTTGAGATGGACGTGGGTGTCGACGTGGTCGACCCAACTCAGCGGGACATAATGATGCTGGCCGTCGGGCGCGTCGTGGCGGGCGAGCTTGATGCGCTCGCCGTCGAGGTGATCGACGACCCCGACCTTGGTCCGGTCGGACGCGAGCACGTCGAGCTTGGGGATGATCTGGTCGCGTTCGAACATGGCGGGCCTCCCTGGAGTGTGCCGGCCCAACCATGCGGCGAAAGTTTCGTTCCGCGCCGGGGTTACGGTCGCGACGGCGCCAGCGCCGCCTTGAGCGCGGGCGCGACGAACGGCAGCCAGACCGCCGGCTCGCCGAGCGTCGCGTGCCCGCTCGTCGCCGCCGACGCGGGGACGGTGATGCGGGTGAAGCGCGCCGGCAGCGGCGGGCGATCGGCGGCGGGATACAGGATGTCGTCGGCGAAATTGAGCTCGACGACCTTGGCGGTGATGCGATCGATGCCTGCGGCGGGCGAATAGGTCCGGACCGCATCGAGCTGAAAGGCGAGGTCGACCGGATCGGGCGCGCTGGCGACCCGCGCGTCGATCGCCGCCTGCGCGGCGTTCGCGTCGCCGATCTTCGCCAGGATCGACGGCGGCACGTTCGCCACCAGCGTGATGCCCGCGGCGATCCGCGCGCCGCTGCCGCCGGGGAGCGGGCTGACGAGCAGGGCGTCGCGCGCGGCGAGCCGCCACAGCAGGTTGCGCCCCGCCACCGCCGCCGGCCACGCCCCCATCGCAATGAGCGTGTCGATCTCGTCCGGATACACCTCCGCCCACGTCCAGCCGAGCATCGCCCCCATCGACACGCCGACGACCGCGCGCACCTTGGTCACGTGCAGGTCGGCGAGGATCGCACGGACGCCTTTGACCATGTCGCCATAGTCATAGTGCGGAAAGTTGACCCCGAGGCTGTCGCTCGGCTTGGTCGACGACCCAATTCCGATCGTATCGGGCAGGATGACGAAGGTGCGCGCGACGTCGAGCGGCGCGCCAGGGCCGAACAGCAGCGTCGCCTTGGGACCGAGGAACGCCGCGCCCGACCCGCCGGTGCCGTGGAGCATTACGATGGCGTTGTCGACCTGTCCGTCGGCTCCCCGGTGCGGCGAACCGAGCGTCCGGTAGCCGAGCTTGACCGGCGCAGTCCGCCCCCCGGCGAAGTCGAATTGGCGGACGCGGACGTGCTCGAACGGGACGCTCGCGGGCGCGGCGAAGTCGGCGGACGCGGCGACGGCGAGGGAATTGGTCATCAGCATGGCCAGGGCGAGCACCGCGCGCTTCAATGGACCGGCTCCGCCATGAGTTCGACGAGCACACCGCCCATGTCGCGCGGGTGGAGGAAGATCACCGGCACCCCGTGCGCGCCGATCCGCGGCTCGCCAGTGCCGAGGACGGTTGCGCCGCGCGCGCGCATTGCATCGCGCGCGGCGATGATGTCGGGGACCTCGAAGCAGACGTGGTGCTGCCCCCCGGCGCGGTTTTTCGCGAGGAAGCCGTGGATCGGCGAGGCGTCGCCGTACGGCTCGATCAGCTCGATCTGGCTATTCGGCAGGTCGACGAAGCATACCCAGACCCCCTGTTCGGGCAACGCGAAGCGCTCGCCGATTCGCGTCGCGCCGAGCAGATCGCGGTAGACGGCGACGCTGTCCGCGATCGACGGCGTCGCGATGCCGACATGGTTGAGGCGTCCGATCATCACTGGCTCCCACGGCGCGACGCACGATAGCTTGCGTTTATGGCGCTGCAATGCGGTAAGTCGGGAGGATTGGCGAGGGGGATGCGATGCGGGCGTTGACGACGGCACTGATCTTGATGGCGGCACCCCCGGCGATGGCGGCCGATACGATGGCATCCGACCCGATCGCGGCGGCGGCGATGCTGCGCGACCACGCGCTCGCCGGGAACCAGTCCTTTGCGATCGTCGCGGGCCTGACGACCGAGATCGGCCCGCGCCTCGCCGCGACCGCGCCCGAAGCGCACGCGCGCGACTGGATGGCGGCGAAGATGACCGCGCTCGGCCTCGCCAAGGTCCATATCCAGACCTTCGCCGTGCCGCATTGGGAGCGCGGGATCGAAACCGCGACGACAATCGGGCCGAATCCGCAGCGGCTGGTCCTGACTGCGCTCGGCTCGAGCGGTTCGACCCCGGCAGCCGGCATCGACGCCGACGTGGTCCAGTTCGCCGACCTCGACGCGCTCAAGGCGGCGGCGGCGGGGAGCCTGACGGGCAAGATCGTGTTCATCGACCATGCGATGCGGCCGGCGCAGGACGGGTCGAGCTACGGCGCGTTCAACGCCATCCGCAGCCTCGGCCCGGCGATCGCCGGGAGCAAGGGTGCCGCCGCCTATCTCCATCGCTCGCTCGCCACTGGCCCGGCACGGTTGCCGCATACCGGCGCGACTCGCTTTCCCGACGGCACGTCGCCACTGCCTGCCGCCGCGCTGAGCGTCCCCGACGCGATGCAGCTGACGCGGATGGTTGCGAGCGGACCGGTCAGGCTGCACCTTGTTCTCACGCCGAAGCGCTTCGCCCCCGGCACCTCGGGCAACGTCGTCGGCGAGATTACCGGCAGCGCGAAGCCGAACGAGGTCGTCCTCGTCGGCGGTCACCTCGACAGCTGGGACCTCGGCACCGGGGCGATCGACGACGGCGCCGGGATCGCGATCACGCTCGCCGCCGCCACGACGATCGTCGACGCGATCAAGGCCGGCACCCTGCCGCCGCCGCGCCGGACGATCCGCGTCGTCGCGTTCGGCGACGAGGAAACCGCCGGACCGCTCGGCGGCGCGACGTACCTCAAGGGTCACCCCGCCGACACCGTCGTGCTGACCGCCGAGTCGGACTTCGGGGCCGACCGCGTCTGGTCGCTGCACGCCAAGACCGCCAGCGCCCCGGCGGTTGCGGAGTTGGCGCGGGTGCTCGCCCCGCTTGGCATCGCGGCGTCACAGTCCCCGGCGCACGGCGGGACCGACGTCGAGGCGGCGGTCGAGGCGGGCGCGGCGGTGATCGACCTCGAGCAGGACGGCACGCGGTACTTCGACCTCCACCACAGCGCCGACGACACGCTCGACAAGATCGACCCGGCGCAGATGACGCAGAACGTCGCGGCGTGGACGGCGATGCTGTGGTGGGCGGCGAACACCGATGCCGACCTGCGTCCGGTCAAGCAACCGTGATCGGACGACTGGCCGTGTTGGGGCAAAGCCGGTAGACAGCGCCGTGGGTTGAGGGGAAACACGGTGCAGCTGACCGACGTCGGCATCATCAGCCATCTCATCGCGTGCGTCGGTTTCAGCGCGCTCGCGATCAGCGTGGTGACGCGTCGGCCGCGCGATGGCGAAGCCGCGTGGCTCGTCATCGCGGCGCTCGTCACCGCCGCGTGGGCGGGCGATTTCGCGCTGACCGCGCGCTTCGGCGGCACCTATGCGCTGCTGCTGTCGCCGCTGGAGACGCTCCGCACCGCGGCGTGGATCGGCTTCCTCGTCGCGCTGCTGCGGACGTCGTGGGCGCTCGACGAACGGCTGAGCTCGTCGTTCGTCATCGCCAGCGCGATCGGCTTCGTCACCGCGATGCAGCTCGGGCTCGATATGGTCGACGTCGTCCGCCACACCGGCGTGTCGCTGCACGAACGCCCGGTCGTCGCGGCACTTTTCGTCGTCGGGCGGTTGACCGTCGCGATCAGCGGGCTGGTGCTGCTCCACAACCTGTATTTCAATGCCGAGCCCGGCAGCCGGACCGGGATCCGCCTGTTGTGCGTCGGGCTTGCCGGGTTCTTCGTCTACGACCTCAACCTGTACACGCTCCGCTTCCTGCTCGGCACGATGTCGGAGGATCTGTTCAACATCCGCGGCGCGGTCGACGCGATCACCGTGCCGCTGCTGCTGCTGTCGGCGCGGCAGGCGTGGGTCGCGCGGGTCCAGGTGTCGCGGCAGGTCGTGTTTCACACGCTGTCGATGTCGATCATCGGCGGGTATCTGATCGTCATGGCGCTGACCGCGTACGGGCTGCGGCTCGTCGGCGGCGACTGGGGACGGCTGCTCCAGATCACCTTCCTGTCGGCGACCTTCATCCTTGGCGCGGTGGTGTTTCTGCTGCCGCGCTACCGGGCGATGCTGCGGCTGTCGATTTCGAAGCATTTCTTCGCCTATCGCTACGACTACCGCACCGAATGGCTGCGCTTCATCAAGACCGTCTCGGGGGAGGCCGCCGACCAAGGTCGCCTGCCCGAGCGCGTCGTCGAGGCGGTGTGCACCGTCGTCGATTCGCCCGGCGGGGCGTTGTTCGCGCCCGGCGACGACGGCAAGTTCGACGTCCTCGCGCAGTGGAACTACCGCGGCTTCGTACCGAGCGCGGTGCCGGGCGACGGCGACCTCGGGACGTTCCTCGCCGTCCGCCAGCGCATCGTCGATCTCGACGAGCTGCGCGACGGCGAGGGGGACTATGGCGACCTCGCGCTGCCGTCGTGGGCGGCGGGCGACCGCCGGGCGTGGCTGATCGTCCCGCTGCTCCATCTCGAGGCGCTCAGGGGCTTCATCGTCGTCGAGCGGACGGTTGCGACGCGAACGCTCAACTGGGAGGATTTCGAGCTGCTGCGGACGCTCGGGCGCCAGTCGGCGAGCTATATCGCCGAAGCGTCGACCCAGGCCGAGCTCGACGAGGCGGGCAAGTTCGACGAGTTCAACCGGCGCTTCGCCTTCATCATGCACGACATCAAGAACCTCGTCAGCCAGCTCAGCCTCGTCGCGCGCAACGCCGAACGCCACGCCGACAACCCCGCCTTCCGCGCCGACATGGTCGCGACGCTGCAGGGGTCGGTCGGCAAGATGAACGATCTGCTCGCCCGGCTGGCGCAGCGGACCACCGGGCGGAGCGAACACGGCGAGGCGGTCGACCTCGCGCTGCTGCTTGCCGAGATCGTCGCGGTCAAATCGCGCCAGCACGCCGCGATGTTGCTCGATCCCGGCGACGGCCAGCTGTTCGTCACCGCCGATCCGGTCCGCCTCGAGCAGCTGTTCGGCCACTTGATCCAGAACGCGATCGAGGCGAGCACCGCCGATGCGCCGATCGAGGTCGACATCCGGCAGGACATGGCGACCGTGGTGGTCGAGATCGCCGACCACGGCAGCGGCATGTCGCCGGCGTTCGTCCGGTCGGAGCTGTTCAAGCCGTTCCGGTCGACCAAGGCGGGGGGCTTCGGCATCGGCGCGTACGAAGCCCGCGAGATCGCCCGCGCCGCCGGGGGGCGACTCGATGTCGCCAGCCGCGTCGGCGAAGGCAGCGTCTTCACGATCCGCCTGCCACTTGCGCTGTTGATTGCGCCAGCGCCGGCGCGGACCGAGGCGTACGACATGGCCGCAAGGATCACCGCTTGACCAGTTCGACCGCGTCGCGAAAATTGCTGGTGGTCGAGGACGACGAAGGGCTGCAGCGGCAGCTGCGCTGGAGCTACGAGGACTACGAGGTCGTCACCGCCGGCGACCGAATCAGCGCGCTCGACGCGCTCGATCTGCATTCGCCGCCGGTGGTGACGCTCGACCTCGGCCTGCCGCCCGACCCCGACGGCACCAGCGAAGGGTTCGCGACGCTCGAAGCGATCCTGCGGACGAAGCCGGGAACCAAGGTCATCGTCGCCTCGGGTCACGGCGCACGCGCGAGCGGGCTGCGCGCGATCGCCAGCGGGGCGTTCGACTTCTACGCCAAGCCGATCGACATCGACGAGCTCGGCATGATCGTCCGCCGCGCGTACCACGTTCACGACCTCGAGGCCGAGAACCGGCGGCTGTCGGCGGCGGTGACCGGCGGCGACGTGCTGGGCGGGATCATCACCGGCGCGCCCGAAATGCTCAAGGTCGCGCGGATGATCGAACGCGTCGCCACCGCCGACGTCACCGTCATGCTGCTCGGGGCGAGTGGGACCGGCAAGGAGCTGCTGGCGCGCGGCCTGCACGAGGCGAGCCTGCGCGCGGGCAAGCCGTTCGTCGCGATCAACTGCGCCGCGATCCCCGAGAACCTGCTCGAATCCGAACTGTTCGGCTATGAAAAGGGCGCTTACACCGGGGCGGCGAAGACAACCGAGGGCAAGATCGAGCTCGCCGAGGGCGGCACATTGTTCCTCGACGAGATCGGCGACGTGCCACTCCCGCTCCAGGTCAAGCTCCTCCGCTTCCTCCAGGAGCGCGTGATCGAACGGATCGGCGGCCGGCGGGCGATCCCGGTCGACGTCCGCATCGTCTGCGCGACGCACCAGGACCTCGAGGCGATGATCGTCGCCGGGCGCTTCCGCGAGGACCTATACTACCGGCTCGCCGAGATCATCGTCCGCATCCCGAGCCTCGCCGCGCGCCACGGCGACGCGACGCTGCTCGCGCACCATTTCCTCGCCAAGTTCGGCCGCGAGCATGGGCGCAGCTTCAAGGGGTTTACCCCCGCCGCCCTCGCCGCGCTCAACGACTGGCACTGGCCGGGGAACGTCCGCGAGCTCGAGAACAAGCTCAAGCGCGCCGTGATCATGGCCGAAGGCACGCTGCTCGACGCCGCCGACCTCGACCTCGGCGGCAACGAGGCGGCGTCGCTCAACCTGAAACTGGTTCGCGAGGATGCCGACCGGCGGGCGATCCGCCTCGCGCTGGCGCGGACCGAGGGTAATCTGACGACGACGAGCAAGCTGCTCGGCATCAGCCGCCCGACGCTCTACGACCTGCTCAAGCAGTACGGGCTCGAGGCGTGAGCCGCCCTCCGGGCCCGTCGCCAAATGCCTGACGCCCCGACGACCGCGCCGGGGCTTCGACGGGTCGTGCTAGTCGTTGCAACCGCAAACCTCGCGTATTTCGGCGTCGAATTCGGCGTTGCCCGCGCGATCGGATCGGTGTCGCTGTTCGCCGATAGCGTCGACTTCCTCGAGGACGCCACGATCAATTTCCTGATCGCGGTGGCGATCGGCTGGAGCGCAGTCGCGCGCGGCCGGGTCGGCATGGCGCTGGCGGCGATCCTGCTCATTCCCGGACTGGCGACGCTGTGGACCGCGTGGCACCAGTTCAATGCGCCCTTGACGCCGGACCCCGCGTCGCTGACGCTGACGGCGACCGGCGCGCTGGTCGTCAACCTGACGTGCGCGGTCCTGCTGGCGCGCCATCGTCGGGATCCCGGTCGCCACCCCGGCAGCCTCGTCACGGCGGCATTCCTGTCGGCGCGTAACGATGCCGTCGCCAATGTTGCGATCATCGCGGCGGGGCTCGTGACGGCGACGCTGTGGCGCTCGGCGTGGCCCGACCTCGGCGTCGGGCTCGCGGTCGCCGTGCTCAACGCCGACGCCGCGCGCGAGGTCTGGCAGGCGGCGCGGACCGAACACCATGCCGAAGCCTGAGCCGCGCGCTTGCCATCCGCCACCGCGCCCCCTAGACCGCGCCTTCGGTCGGAGCGTGGCGCAGCCTGGTAGCGCACTTCGCTGGGGGTGAAGGGGTCGCAGGTTCGAATCCTGTCGCTCCGACCAGTCACCACCGTCTCAGCGGAAGCTTGCGATCTCGGCGAGCGACTTCTTGATCTTGGCGTGCGCCGGGACCGTCGCGTCGTCGGCCGGATGCCCGACGACGAGCAGGATGTACGGCTTCTCGGTCGCGGGCCGGTCGAGCAGCGCGTTGAGGAATCCCATGGGGCTCGGCGTGTGCGTCAGCGTCGCGAGGCCCGCGTGGTGGAGCGCGGCGATCAGCAGGCCGGTCGCGATGCCGACCGACTCGGGGACGTAATAGTTCTTGCGCATCTTGCCGTTGAACGCCCCGCTGCGCTGGCCGAAGATGACGATCAGCCACGGTGCAATGTCGAGGAACGGCTTGGCGGCGTCGGTCCCGACCGGGCCGAGCGCGTCGAGCCAGTCGGCTCCGGCGCGTCCGGCGTAGAAATCACGCTCCTCGGCCTCGGCGGCGGCGCGCAATTCGGTCCGCAGCCCGGGGTTGTCGCCGATCACCGCGAAGTGCCACGGCTGGTGGTTGGCTCCGCTCGGCGCAGTCCCGGCGGCGAGCAGGCACGCCTCGATCACTTCGCGCGGCACCGGGCGGGGCGCGAAATCGCGGACGGTATGGCGGCGGCGGATTTCGGCGTGGAAGGCGCGCGCCCGCTCGACGATCGCGTCGTCGGCGAAATCCATCCGGTCGGGCAGCGGGATCGGTTGGTAGGTCATCGCGGTTCCAGAAGTGCGGCCTGCGCGTGGAGCTTTGCCAGTTCGACGTAGCCCGCCGCCCCCGCGCGGTTGCGGGCAACGTCGTCGGGGGTCAGGTCGCGGACGAAGACCGCAGGGCGTCCGGCCCACAACGTTCCCGCGGCGATGCGCTTGCCGGGCGTCAGCAACGCCCCGGCGGCGAGCATCGCGTCGGTCTCGATCACGCAGCGGTCCATGACGATCGCACCCAGCCCGACGAAGCTGTGGTCGGCGAGCGTACAGCCGTGGACGATCGCCATATGGCCGATCAGGCAGTCGTCGCCGATGAAGGTGCCCTCGGTCGACCGCGTGACGTGGACGACCGACCCGTCCTGGATGTTCGACCGCGCCCCGACGACGATCGGCGCGGCGTCGCCGCGGAGGACGCAATTATACCAGACGCTCGACCCCGGCCCGAGCGTCACGCGCCCGATCACCCGCGCGCCGGGGGCGATGAAGGCGTCGGCGGCGACCGTCGGCATGACTCCGGCGAAGGCGTGAAGCGTCCCGGCGACCGTCACGGCGCGGCGATCGCATAGACGATATGCGGGCGCAGCCGATGGCCGTCGGGCAGGTCGGGATGGTCGAAATCGAGGTCGCGCCGCCGCGCCATGCCGATCCGTTCCATCAGCCCCCACGACGCCGTGTTGTCCGCCACCGTCATCGCCACCACCGACGCCAGCCCGCGTTCGAAGGCGATGTGCAGCGCCGCCGCCGCCGCCTCGCGGGCATAGCCCATCCCCCACGCATCGCGCGCGAGCCGCCAGCCAATCTCGGTCTCGCCCGCGACCGGACTGGCAAGCGTGACCGGCTTGATCCCGGTGAAGCCGATGAACCGGCCCGTCGCCAGCGTCTCGACCGCCCAGAAGCCGATCCCGGTCGTCGCGATCGTCTGGTGCGCCCGCGCCGCGTGCGCATCGCTTTCGGCGCGGGTCAGGAGCGTCGGGAAATACGCCATGACGCGGGGGTCCTTGCCCATCGCCGCAAACGGGGCGAGGTCGGCCTCGGTCCACTGCCGCAGCCGCAGCCGCTCGGTGACGATCCGCCCGGTGCTGTCGCGGACGGCGGTCACGGGAACAGCGGCGCGGCGGTCAGCCCGGTGGTTTCGGGCAGGCCGAGCATGGCGTTCATGTTCTGGATCGCCTGCCCCGACGAGCCCTTCACGAGGTTGTCGATCGCGACGATGACGATCGTCCGGCCCGGCACCCGGTCGGCGAAGACGTTGAGCACGACGTGGTTCGACCCGCGGACCATCCGCGTCGCCGGGGCGACGCCGTCGGGGAGCAGATGGACGAACGCCTCGGCGGCGTAGCGCGCGGCAAGCGCAGCGCGGAGATCGGGGACGGGGTGGCCGGATTCGACCACCATCGTCACCAGCTCGCCGCGGTTGATCGGTACGAGGTGCGGGGTGAAGCTGACCGTCACCGGGGTCGCGCTGCGCAGCGACAGCTCCTGCTCGATCTCGGGCATGTGGCGGTGGCGGCCGATCGCGTACGGCGCGACCGCCTCGGCGACCTCGGCGAACAGGTTGGCCTCCTTGAGCGACCGCCCCGAACCGCTGACGCCGGACAGTGCGTTGATCGTGATCCGGTCGGGCGAAATATGGTCGATCAGCGGCAGCAGCCCGAGCAGGACCGCGGTCGGATAGCACCCCGGGCACGCGACGATGCCGGCCCCGGGCAGGTCGTCGCGGGCGAACTCGGTCAGGCCGTACACCGCCCCCGGCAGGAGGTCGGGCGCGGGGTGCGCGGTGCCGTACCAGTCGGCGTAGGTCGCGGCGTCCTTCAACCGGAAGTCGGCCGACAGGTCGACGATCCGGGGTCCCGTAACGCCGCTCAACAGCTCGGCCGAGGCGGCGTGCGGCAGGCAGCCGAAGACGACGTCGACCCCGGCGAAGTCGATGTCCTCGGCCTTGACCAGCCGCGGCAGGCGCGGAAACATCGCAAAGTGCGGCCAAACGTCGGCCATCGCCTGCCCCGCCTTGGCGTTCGCCGACAGCGCGACGATCTCGACATTGTGGTGCGACAGCGCGAGGCGCACGAGGTCGGCCCCGGTATATCCCGATGCTCCGAGCACGGCGATGCGGATGGTCGACATGGTGGTCGGGGTAAGCGATGCGTGGCCGGGCGGCAAGCTTCAGCGCGGCGGCGCGTCGCCATCCGGCCCGTCGGGCCGATCGGGCTCCTCGCGCGGGCCGAGGCGCCAGTGGTGGTCGTCGAACACGACGTCGGTGATCTTGCGTCCGCTGGCGTCGCGCGCCGGGCGGTAGCGGAAGCGATCGGTGACGAGGCGGCAGGTCGCGGCGTCGAGTAGTGCGCTGCCGCTCGACTTGACGACGCGGCAGTCGGCGATCCGCCCGTCGGTGCCGATGACGTAGCGCGTCGTCAGGTTGCCCTGGATCCCGGCGTCGCGGGCTTCGCGCGGATAGTCGCGGTCGCGGATGTCGCCGCGCAAGTATTCGGCGTGGGCACCGCCGCCGCCGTCGCCGGTCCCGCTCGACCCGCTGCCGGTCCCGCTCCCCTGCCCGCCGCTCCCCGATCCGGGGCCGACGACGGGGGCCGCCCCCGCGGTCGGATCGGCCCCGACGCCCAGCAGCGGGGCCGCAACGATCAGCGGCGGACGGTCGATCACGATCGCCGGCGGCGGCGCGACGACCGGGGTCGCGCGTGACCGCAGGTTCGGCGGCGCGGCGGCCCCGCGGGGCTTGGGCGCGTGGGCGGGTGTCGGCACCGGCTTCGGCGCGGGCGGCGGCGTAACCGGGTCGCGCGGCACGTCGAACACCGTGAGCTCCTCGACGAGGCGCGGCACCGGCGCGACCCCGAGCCCGACGATCAGCGCGTAGCCGAGCAGGAGTTGCAGCGCGACGGCGGCGGCGGCGGGGACGATCCGGTCTCGGCTGATGGGCTTCACGGCGGGGTAACGCCCGGGGCCGCGGATCGACGCGAAACGCGCGAATCTGCGCAGCGAGTCGCTGTGAAGATCGCTGCCACGGTTTAACCAGGCCGCGTTCGGAACTTCACAACCTGCACACGACAACGGGTCAAAATCACGGCATCTTGAGCCGTACCGGCACTATTCGACGCCTGTTCGAACCATCGCTGTAGGATGTCGGTCGGTGACCAGCGACTCGCTCGCCTCAGCCGAGCAGCCGCGCCGCGTCGCGCGCGAAATAGGTGAGCACCCCCGAACAGCCGGCACGCTTGAACGCGGTCAGCGCCTCGACCATCGCCTTGTCGCGGTCGAGCACGCCCGCCGCGACCGCCGCGGCCATCATCGCGTACTCGCCGCTGACCTGATACGCGAACACCGGGACCTCGAAGCGGTCGCGGACGCGCCGGACGATGTCAAGATACGGCAGACCGGGCTTGACCATGACGCTGTCGGCCCCTTCGGCGATGTCCAATGCGACCTCGCGCAGCGCTTCGTCGGAGTTGGCGAAATCCATCTGGTACGTCTTCTTGTCGCCCTTGAGGTAGCCGCCCGACCCAACCGCGTCGCGGAACGGGCCGTAGAACGCGCTCGCGTATTTCGCCGCGTACGCCATGATCTGGACGTCGTGGAAGCCCTCGGCCTCCAACGCGTCGCGGATCGCGCCGACGCGGCCGTCCATCATGTCCGACGGCGCGATGATGTCGGCCCCGGCGCGCGCGAGCGTCAGCGCCTGTTCGACCAGCACCGCGACCGACGCGTCGTTGACGATCCGGTGCTGCGCGTCGAGCAGCCCGTCGTGGCCGTGGCTGGTGTACGGGTCGAGCGCGACGTCGGTCAGCACGCCGATTTCGGGCACAGCGTCTTTCAACGCGCGCACGGCGCGGCACATCAGATTGTCGGGGTTGAGCGCCTCGGCCCCGTCGTCGCTGCGTGCGCTCGCGGGGGTGTTCGGGAACAGCGCGAGGCACGGGATGCCGAGCGCCGCCGCCTCCTTCGCCGCTGCGCCGATCAAGTCGACCGACAGGCGGTCGACGCCGGGCATCGTCTTGACCGGCTCGCGGTTGTTGCTGCCGCCGGTAACGAACAGCGGCCAGATCAGGTCGGCGGGCGACAGCGTCGTTTCGGCGACCATCGCGCGCGACCAGGCGTGCGCGCGGCTGCGGCGGGGGCGGATCGCGGGGAAGCGGGCGTTAGTCATCGGCGATGGGTTAGCCGACCGGGTGCGGCGGCGTCTAGGCTTGGCCGAACAGCATCCGGTCGAGCGCGCGCTGTGCGCCGTCGACATAGAAGCGATCGAACCACGGCTTTTCGCCCGGCCCCGGCGGCGGGGCGAGCTTGAGCACCGTCGGCGGCCCCGCCGCCTCCTTCATCGCATTGCGGAAGCGCAGGTGGTCGAACATCCGCAGCGCCTCGACCGCATAAGCGGTAGCGACGCGGCTATCGCTGATCTGGATCAGGTGGTCGCCGTTACCCTCCTCGCCGCTGAACGACAGGTTCGACGAGCCAGTGAACACCCGCGCGGTCGGCAAGTTGAAGTCGACAACGATGAATTTGTGGTGGATGTTGATGCCCGCACCGCCCGCCCACTCGGCCTTGAACGGCTGCGGCGCGTGCGCCGACAGGAAGGCGAAGTCGACGACGCCGGTGCTGCCGTCGGGCTTGAGCAGCGTCAGGCCGTTCTTTTCGTTGGCGACGCCGTAGCTGAACAGCGGTTTGCTTGTCAGGCGATCGATCGCCTTGCGCACCGGCCCCCTGGTGTCGGCGGCGAGGAAGGCGACCGCAAAGAATACGCTCGACGACGCCTGCTCGACGGCGGCGGCGACGACGCTGAGCGACAGGTCGCTGCTTTTGGGGTGCGGCGAGTGGCACAGGCGGAGGTTAGGCCCGGCGGGCGGCGACACCGCATGCCAGACGGTCCGGAACGGCGACGCGTCCCACGTCGCGACCCCGGCGAACGACAGCTCGAACGCTTCGACGAAGTCGGCGACGACGCCGGGATCGCTGAACAGCAACAGGTTGTTCGCCTGGATATACAGGCCGCGAAACGAGAAATTGGTCGATCCGCCGAGCGCCAGCGCGGCGACGCCGTGCCGCCGCAGGATGATGACCTTGTTGTGCTGCAGCCCGTGGAACTTGTGGCGGACGACGCTCGCCCCCGCCGCCACGAGCCGTGCCGCCGCGATCGATTCGGCATCGGTTGCGGCGTCGTGTGTCGATGAATTGTCGATCAGGATGCGCAGCGTCGGTTGCGCCGCCGTCCCGCGGCGCGCGACGGTTTCCAACGCCGCGACGAGATCGGGTTCGTTGAGGTCGTAGACCATGACGTCGAGGCTGACGCTGGCATCGGCGGTCGCCTCGGCGACGACGCGCCCGAGCAGGTCGTTCGCCTTGCCGCCGAGCCAGTCGTAGACTCCGGCCGGGGCGGCGGTCTTGTCGAACGACAGGCCGTCGCGCGCCTTGGCCGGCAGGATGCGCTGGCGCTCGGCGTCGCTCGGAAAGCGCTCGGTGAACGCCTGCGACGAGGCGAAATTGCGGGTGAAGCCGACCTCGACGACGCCAGGCACGGTTTCGTTGCACATCGCGATGTGCGCCGTCGCGCTTCGCCCGGACCGGAGCACGCCGCCATCCATATGACGCATCGTGACGCGGTAGGCGTACAGCCCGTCGCGCGGTTCCTGCGGGAAATGTATCCAGCGATACGCCTGGAACGGCGCGTCGAGGCTCGGGAAGTTGCGACCGCCGTCGACCGTCGTTCCCGCCGGATAGGAGAACGCCAGCCGGTTGCGCAGCGCGGTGAACGTGGCCGAGCCGGGTGCCTGCACCTCGATCGCGAAGCCGACGAAGTCGTCGTCGGGTCGCGGCGCGACGTTCATCCCGATCAGGCACATCCGCTCGCCGCGGCGCAGCACCAGCGTCAGCGGGCCATCGTGTGCGGAAACGACGTGATCGTTCATGGGCGGAAGACTGGCACGACCGCGTGACGATTGCGTGAAAGCCTTCCCGATTGGGCATGCATGCATTATGCTAGCAAGCGAGGGAGTGCGGGAATGGCCACGCTGACGATCCGAAAACTCGACGACGCCGTCTATGCGCGACTGGGGGCGCGGGCCAAGCGCAACAACCGCTCGCTCGAAGCCGAAGTCCGCGAGATGCTCGACGAGCGATCATTGAGTATTGAAGCAGTGGTCGCCGACCTGCGTGCATTCCACGAAGAAACAAGAGCCCGTCATGGAGTGTTACCGGACAGTCTACCGCTTATCAGGCGTGACCGCGCTGAATGATCGTCGTCGATGCCAGTCTTGCCGCAAAGTGGGTATTAAGCGAATCGGGAAGTAGCGACGCTCTAGACTTTCTCGCTCGTTACTATCGTAACCTGGTTGGTCCGGACCTTATCTTCACCGAGGTGGCGTCGGCTATCGTTCGCCGCGCGAATGAAGACAAATCGCTTTGTGACGAAGCAATGATTGCGCTTCAGAAATGGACCGCGGCATGGCCTCTTCATGTCGTGAAGCCATACCGAGTCACGCAGACGCGTCTCTTTCAGGCTGGACGGCTTGCTATAGACATGGGCCATCCGGTCAAAGATTGCATCTACTTCGCGCTCGCGATCGAACTGGAGTGCGAGCTCGCTACATGCGACGCAAAGTTTGCACGCAAGGCAAACACCGTTTCCGATCGCGTTCGGCTGCTCGAGGACTATCTACTCTCGACAGCGGTGTGACCGCTCCCCTCCTCGTCTTCGACTCGGGCGTCGGCGGGTTGTCGGTGCTGCGGGCGATCCGCGCGGTGGTCGACCTGCCCGTGGTCTACGCCGCCGACAACGCCGGGTTTCCGTACGGCACGAAGACCGAGGCGGAGATCGCCGCGCGCGTTCCCGCGTTGCTCGGGCGGCTGGTCGAACGCTACCGCCCGCGGCTCGTCGTGATCGCGTGCAACACTGCGTCGACGATCGCGCTGGGGCCGGTCCGCGCCGCGCTCGACCTGCCCGTCGTCGGCACCGTCCCGGCGATCAAGCCGGCCGCCGAGACGAGCGTCACCCGCGTCATCGGCGTGCTCGGCACCGCGGCGACGGTGCGCCAGCCGTATGTCGACCGGCTGTCGGCCGAATTCGCCGCCGACTGCACCGTCCTGCGCCACGGCTCGAGCGTCCTCGTCGACCTTGCCGAAGCCAAGCTGCGCGGCATCGCCCCCGACCCCGCCGCCGTCGCGCGCGAGCTCGCCGGGCTGCTCGACCAACCCGGCGGCGACCGGCTCGACACGGTCGCGCTCGCGTGCACGCATTTCCCGCTGCTTGGCCCCGAGCTCGCCGCCGCCGCGCCGCGACCGCTGACCTTCGTCGACGGCGGGCGGGGGATCGCGCGCCGCGTCGCGTATCTGTTGTCGAACACGGCGCCGGTCGAACGCGCCCGCGACGACCGTTTAGCCGCCCCCCCCGCAGCTTCACGCGCCGTGTTCACCCGCCGCGCCGATGTTGACGCGCTCGCTCCCGCTCTCCACAGCTACGGCCTCGACGCGGTCGATTTCCTGTGAGGCTGATGTGGCGCTGACCCCGTGAGACTGAGCGATGCCGAACTGGTCGAGCGGATGAACCGCCGCTCCGCGCCGACGTCGGCGTTGCTCGGCATGACGGTGCTTGCGGTCGATCAGGCGGCGGGGACGGTCCGGCTGCGCTTCGAGCCGAAGCCCGAATTCTGCAACCCGATGGGCAATGTCCAGGGCGGCTTCATCGTCGCGATGCTCGACGACGCGGCCGCGATCGCGGCGATCGTCAAGGCGGGGACGCGGATCGGCATCCCGACGATCGAGCTCAAGACGAGCTTCTTCGGACCCGCGAAGCTTGGGAGCCCGTTGTTCGCCGAGGGGCGGTGCCTCAAGCTCGGCAAGCGGATTGCCTTCATGGAGGCCGACCTGACCGACGCCGACGGCATGCTGCTGGCACGATTGACGACGAGCGCGGTGCCGCTGCCGATGGCGGGGCCGTCGAACCTGGTGGAGACGGCATGATCGACGGATTAAACGACGTGTTGGTCGAGCGCCGCGGGCGCGCGCTGTGGCTCACGCTCAACCGCCCAGCGGCGATGAACGCGCTCAACCGGACAATGTGCACGACGATCCAGGCGGCGCTGTACGGCAGCATCGCCGACCCGCACGTCGCGCTCGTCGTCGTCACCGGCGCGGGCGAGCGGGCGTTCTGCGCCGGCGGCGACGTCGTCGCAATGCACGCCGCCGGTCGCGCGGGGGCCGAGGGGTGGCAGGGCTTTTTCCACGACGAATATAGGATGAACCAGACGATCGCGCGGTATCCCGACCCGTATGTCGCGATCCTCGACGGGGTGACGATGGGCGGCGGCGTCGGCCTGTCGATCCACGGCCGCTTCCGCATCGCCACCGAACGCACGCTGTTCGCGATGCCCGAGACCGCGATCGGGCTGATCCCCGATGTCGGCGGCACCCACGCGCTGCCGCGCCTGCCCGGCCATATCGGCACTTGGCTCGCGCTGACCGGCGCGCGGCTGAAGGCGGCGGATTGCCTCTATGCCGGGATCGCGACGCACTTCGTGCCCGTCGAGCGGCTCGACCTTGTCGGCGAGCTGCTGTCGACCGGCGACGATCCGGTCGAGCAGATTCTCGACACGCTCAGCGCCGACCCCGGCCAACCGCCGCTGGCAACGCTCCGCGACGCGATCGACTTCCACTTCGCGCACGACAGCATCGAGGCGATCCAGGCGAGCCTCGCCACCGGCGACGACTGGGCGCAGTCGACCCACGCGACGATCGCGGCGATGTCGCCGACCTCGCTCAAGCTGACGCTGCGCGCGCTGCGGGCGGGAGCGGGCAGCGACATCGAGGGCGCGCTGCGCACCGAATACCGCGTCGTCAGCCACATCCAGGGGGGGCATGACTTCTACGAGGGCGTGCGCGCGGTGCTGATCGACAAGGACAAGTCGCCGAAATGGTCGCCCGCGACGCTGGCCGGGGTCGGCGACACCGAACTCGACCCGTATTTCGCCGAACCCGAAAACGGCGATCTGACCTTCGAGTGAGTCGCGTCCCCGGACGTTACCGCGTCAGGAACGCGTCGACCTCGCTCGCGAAGCGCACCGGCTGGTCGAACATGATGAAGTGTTTCGCATCGGGAATCGCGACCAGCGTCTTGGTGGTCAGCGCGGCGTAACCGGCGACCATCGCAGCTTCGAGGACGGTTTCGTAGACGACCGTGACCGGCACCGTCACCTTGCCGAGGTCGGGGCGGAGATCGGCGACGACATCGTCAGCCATCGCCCGCCCGACGACCGACGGATCGCTCGTGCGGCTCCAGCCGACGACGCGCGCGATGTCGGGGGGGGCGCTGACCATCATCGCCGTCATCGCCTGCACCTGCGCGTCGGCCATCGGCGGCATGCCGCCGCGCATCCGCTCTGCGATCGGCGCGACGGTCGCGGCGGTCGCCGCCGGTCCGCCCATCAACACCCCATAGAAGGGCAGCGAGTCGACGATCAGCAACTTCGACAGATGCGTCGGATGGCGTTCGGCGAGCGCGAGGGCGAGCGTCCCGCCGAGACTGTGGCCGATCACGATCGGGGCCTTGAGCGTGGCGACATACGCGTCGAGGTCGGCGAGGACGGGATCGAACACCGGTCCGGCGGCGTTGGCGCGCGCGGGCTCACCGGCGAACCCGGCGATCTGGACGAGGTGGAGCCGGTAGCGTCCGCGCAGCCGGGT
>JBBSFF010000004.1:0-22849 GCA_038238995.1 Sphingomonadales bacterium | reverse complement strand
TTTAAGCGTGCTGGCAATCGCCGCACCGGCCCGGGCATCGAGCCTCTATTCGGTTCCGAAGTACGCCGCGATCCTGCTCGATGCGTCGACCGGCGAGGTGATGTACGCGCGCCAGGCCGATGCGCCGCGCTACCCGGCGTCGATCACCAAGGTGCTGACATTGTACCTCGCGTTCGATGCGATCGAGCGCGGCGGCGCGCGGCTGACCGATGCGATCGTCATCTCCAAGCACGCGGCGAAGCAGGCCCCGTCGAAACTCGGCCTGCGGGTCGGCTCGACGATCAGCCTCAAGGACGCGATTGACATCATCGCGACCAAGTCGGCGAACGATATCGCGGTCGCGGTCGCCGAGCATATCGGCGGCAGCGAAAAGGCGTTCGCCGAAAAGATGACCGCGACCGCGCGCCGGCTCGGCATGGCGCGGTCGGAATTCGTCAACGCGACCGGGCTGCCCGACGCCCGCCAGCTGACCACCGCGCGCGACATCGGCACGCTGAGCCGCGCGGTCGTCCGCGACTTCCCGCAATTCTACCGCGTCTTCAGCCAGGTCGCGGTCGATTATGAGGGCAAGTCGATCGCCAACCACAACCATCTGCTGACGACGCTCCCCGGGGTCGACGGGATCAAGACCGGCTATACCGCCGCCGCCGGTTTCACGCTGGCGGCGAGCGCTGCGCACGACGGGACGCGATTGATCGCGGTCGTCCTCGGCGGGCCGACCCGGCTCGCGCGCGACGGCAACGTCACCAATCTGCTGAACACCGGCTTCGACGTCGTCGCCCGCCGTCGGCAAGGCGAGTTCACCACCGTCGCCGAGAACCTCGCCGAGCCCGAAGACCTGTCCGATGGGACGCTGCAGGGGCTCGCCGAGACGAGCGTCGGCGACACCCCGACGCTGGCGCTGCTGGCGCAGCGCACGCCGGTGAAACAGGGCCGCAGCTGGTAGCGATGCGCCGCCGGATCGGCTCGGGGTCGACCACCGAGGCGTCGCTCAGCTATTCGCGCGCACTCGTCGTGGCCGACCCCGGCGGCGACTGGATCTTCGTCTCCGGCTGCACCGGGGTCGATTACGCGACGATGGCGCTTGCCGACGGGGTCGATGCGCAGTGCGCCCAGACGCTGGACAACATCGCGACCGCGCTCGCCGCCGCAGACGCAAGTTTGGATGATGTCGTCCGCGTCACCTACTACGTCGTCGACCGCGACGAGTTCGCGATCTGTGCGCCACGGTTGCAGGCGGCTTTCGCCGGGGCGATGCCGGCGGCGACGATGCTCATCGTCGCCGGACTGTTATCAACCGACATGCGGATCGAGATCGAGGTGACGGCGCGCCAGGCCCCGTGACCCGCCACGCGAGCTTCGCGCCGGTCGTCGACGCCGGCACCCGCGTCGTGGTTCTCGGCAGTTTGCCCGGCGTCAAATCGCTCGCGGCGGGCGAGTATTATGCGAACCCGCGAAACGCCTTCTGGCGGCTGATCGGTCGCGTCATCGACGTCGACCTCGTCGCGCAGCCGTACCCCGACCGCGTCGCCGCGCTGCTCGCCGCGGGCGTCGGCGTATGGGACGTCGTCGCCACCGCACGGCGCGTCGGCAGTCTCGACGGGGCGATCCGCGAGGTCGAGGGCAACGACCTCGCCGCGCTCATCGCGCGGTTGCCCGTGCTGCGTCTCGTCGCCTTCAACGGGCAAAAGGCGGGCGCGATCGGTGCGCGGCTGCTCGATCCCGCCACCCTGCGCCTTGTCCTGCCGTCGAGCAGCCCGGCGCACACGCTGCCGTTCGCGGTGAAGGCGCTGGCATGGGGTGGCTTGCGACCCTATCTCCGCCTTGAGGAGTGAAGCGCATGCGCCTGAGTGTTCTCGACCAGACCCCGATCGCCGAGGGGACGAGCGCCGCCGCCGCGCTCGCCAATTCGGTCGATCTCGCGCGGGCCGCCGAGCGCTTCGGCTACCACCGCTACTGGGTCGCCGAGCATCACGCGTCGCCCGCGCTCGCCGGGGCCGCGCCCGAGGTGCTGCTCGCCGCGATCGGCGCGGCGACGCGGTCGATCCGGCTCGGCAGCGGCGGGATCATGCTGCCGCATTATTCGCCGTTCAAGGTTGCCGAGACCTTCTCGATGCTCGCCGGCCTCTATCCGAAGCGGGTCGATCTCGGTGTCGGGCGCGCGCCGGGAAGCGACCAGCGGGCGGCATATGCGCTTCAGCGCGACCGGCGGACCCAGGCACCGAACGACTTCCCCAACCAGCTGGCCGAATTGCTCGCGTATCTCGAGGACGCCCTGCCGCCGGGGCACGCGTTTGCCGATCTCGCGAAGACGTTGCCGGGTCGGCCCGAGACGCCTGAAGTGTGGTTGCTCGGCTCGTCGCCCGACAGCGCAGGCTGGGCGGCGGAGGCCGGACTGCCGTACTGCTTCGCCGACTTCATCAACAGCGACGGCGCGGCCATCGCGGCGCAGTACCGACGCGACTTCCAGCCCGGTGTGCGCGGCGCGAAGCCGTACACGATGACCGCGCTGTGGACCGTTTGCGCAGAGACCGACGCCGAGGCCGAGCGGCTGGCGCTGTCGTCGCGGATGATGCTCGCGCATCTGCTGACCGGCGTGCTGATCCCGGTGCCGTCGCCCGAAACGGCGGCCGCGTGGCTCGCCGTTAATTCGCCCGCGGCGCAGCGCCGGGGTCGCCGGATGATCGCCGGGTCGCCTGCGACGGTTCGCGCCGGGATCGAGGCGGCGGTCGCCGAATACGGGGCGGACGAGGCGATGCTCGTCAACATCGTCCACGATCACGCCGCCCGGGTGCGAAGCTACGAACTCGTTGCCGAGGTGTTTTCGGACGTGGCGCTCGCGGCCTAGCTCCCCTCCCCTTGGGGAGGGGTTGGGGGTGGAAACACTGCCCGTCTTGTGCGGAGCGGCATTCCCACCCCCGACCCCTCCCTGAAGGGAGGGGGGAAACTCAGGTTACGCCGCCAGCCGTCGCGCGTCCGCCGCATCCACCAGTTCGACGGTGTTGCGGATGTTGCCCCGGCTCGACGCGCCGAAGACCATCGCTTCGATCTGCGGCTGCGCGGCGACCCATTCGATCGCCTCGGCGGGGGGGATCGCGCCGCTGGCGTAGATCGACATCGCGATCGCGCGGCATGGGTAGGCGGTCATCGCCGCCTCGTACGCCGCCCAGCCGCCCGACATGCGGAAGCCGATCTTGTTCATGTTGGCGCAGACGATCGGGTTCTCGACCCCCTGTGCTTCGAGCGCGCGCAGCAGGAGCGGCAGGTTCATCGTG
This sequence comes from Sphingomonadales bacterium, assembly GCA_038238995.1. Taxonomy (GTDB): domain Bacteria; phylum Pseudomonadota; class Alphaproteobacteria; order Sphingomonadales; family Sphingomonadaceae; genus Polymorphobacter_B. Next base: position 19,574 of record JBBSFF010000004.1, on the reverse strand, counting down.
ATGAACCCGGGTTCGGCGTCGTAGCGCATGCGGCAATGTTCGGCGAAGATGCGAAATGCATCCTTGAACTTGAGCCCGAGGAGCAGGTCGACGACGACGTTCTGGAGGAAGATCACCGGGGCCCGGACGCCGTCGAACATCTTCATCTCGGCGTCGACCAGCAGCGTGATCAGCCCCTCGACGTCCTTGTTGGCGATCGACAGGCCACCGCGCAACGCGGCGTCGAACAGTCCCTCCTGCGGCAGGAAGCGCTTGAGCGTGCCGAGGTACCCGTCCTCGGTGACCGCGTTGGCGTATTTATGCGCGTACGGCATGCCGGGGTAGAAGATGAAATCACCGTATTTTGCCGGGTTCGCCTTCACGATCTCGGCGATCTCGAGGATGCGGTCGTGGGTCGTGCACATGAAGGTGCGGACCCCCTCGGCGAGCGCGATGTCGAGCACGTCGACGATCGCCTGCGTCTTCTGAAAGCGCATCGCCCCGGCGCGCGCCTTTTCCTCCGACATATGGTTGATGCCGAAGAACTGGTTGTCGCCGAACAGCAGGCGGTCCATTTTATGGGCCATCACTTTAGCCATCTCAGCGGCGTCCCATCAGCTTGCCGATCATGCCGGTCTTGACCGCCGGTGCGGCGACCGCGCGGAAGTTCGCCTCGACCGCGCCGTCGTTGGCGATGAACATCGCGAGCGTGCGGTCGGTCTCGACCGCGCTGGCGAAGTCGTTCTCTAACGCACCGCCGCCGATCGCCGCGATCCAGCCGTCGATCTGCGCCGAATATTCCTCGCCGCGAAGATAGAAGTCGACCGGCTCGCTCAGTTCGGTGGTGTAGCGCGTGTTCCACCCGGCGGTGTAGCCGGCGGGGAGCGGCCCGACGTCGTCGCGGAGGAACAGCTGGATTTCCTGCCGGTCGGCGTACAGCCGCCCGGCGGTGCCCCACAACGTCAACCGCGTCGTCATCTTGCGCACCGATGTGTCGGTCCAGTCGACCGAGACCTGCGCGGTCAGCCCGCCGTCGTAGCGGAGCGTGCCATAGACCTGATCGTCGGTCTCCGCCGAGAATACCGGCACGAGCGCCGCCCCGGCGACGGTCGCGGGCGCGCCGAACAGCCACGTCACGAGGTTGATCGGATGCGCGGCGTAATCGTACAGGCAGCCGCCGCCCTGCGCGCGCTGCGTCCGCCACGACGACCCTTTCGGCTTGGTCACGACCGCGCCGTACGCCTCGGCGAGGACATGGGTGACGCGCCCGATCGCGTTGGTGTCGACGAGCCGCTTGACCTCGCGGAACGCGCCGATGAAGCGGTTGTGATAGCCGACCTGGCAGACGAGGCCCTTCGCCGCGGCGAGCTCGGCAAGCGCCGCGCCTTCGTCCGCGTCGAGGCAGAACGGCTTTTCGCAGAAGACGTGCAGCCCGCGGTCAAGCGCGGCGCGGACCATGCTGCCGTGCATCGCCGACGGGGTCGCGATCAGGACCGCGTCGAGGTCGACCGCCGCGAGCATTTCGGCGTAGTCGGTGAAGGTCGCGAGGCCGGTATATTTGCCGAGCACGTCGAGAACGTACTTCGCGCTGTCGCAAATCCCGGCGACTTCGACGCCGGGATGGGCGTTAATCACCGCGAGATGCGACAGGCCCATCTTGCCCATTCCGACGACGCCGACCCGGACCAAACCCGCCTCCTCGCGCAAAACTCCGGTTTCGTAGCCGCTGTTCGCACCTGCAACAAGCCGGTTGACAGCGCGGTGTCCGCCGCCTTGAAGCGGGGCATAGTGCGACGGGGTTGAGGAACAGCAAATGGCGACAAGGCGCGTGCGCGTCCTCGCGGTCGCTTCGGGGGGCGGTCACTGGGTGCAGCTGCTCCGCCTGCGCCCGGCGTGGGCGGGGTGCGACGTCGCCTATGCCACCGTCCATCCCGACGCGGCGGCGCAGGTTCCCGGCGCGCGTTTTTTCAGCTTCAAGGACGCCAGCCGCAAGAACAAGGCGAGCTTCGCGATCGTCGCGCTGCAGCTGTTCCGCGCGGTGGCCACCGTCCGCCCCGACGTGATCGTCACCACCGGCTCGGCCCCGGCGCTGCTCGCGATCGTGTTTGGGCGGCTGTTCGGCGCGCGGACGTTGTGGATCGACAGTATCGCCAACAGCGAGGTGATGTCGTCGTCGGGGCTGCGTGCGAGGAAGCTCGCGCATCAATGTCTGACGCAGTGGCCCGAACTCGCGGGCGACCCGGTGCCTGAATATTGGGGCGCAGTCCTGTGAGCGATGCCCCCGAAGTCTTCGCCAGCGTCGGGTCGATGTTCGCGTTCGACCGCTTCGCCCGCGCGCTCGACGACTGGGCGGCGGCGCATCCCGCGACGCGGGTGCTCGTCCAGATCGGCAGCGGCACCTACGAACCGACCCATGCCGCCTTCGTCCGGATGATGCCGCCCGCGCTCTACCAGCGGCGGATCGCCGAGGCGCGGTTGTTCGTGGCGCATGCCGGAATGGGGTCGATAATCGCCGCGATCCAGGCGGGCAAGCCGCTGCTGATGATGCCGCGCCGCTACGATCTCGGCGAACATACCACCGACCACCAGTTCGCGACGCTCGCGAAGTTCGCGGGCCGCGACGGTCTCCACAGCGCGGCGAGCGCGGCGGAATTGCATATCAAGATCGACGCGTTGCTCGCCGACGGCGGCGTCGCGCCTGCGCCGATCGCGCCGTTCGCCGCGCCCGAATTCACCGACCGCATCCGCGCGTTCATCCACGGCTCGGAAGGGTAACCGATTTGATCGAGCTCGGCACGACCGACAGTGCGACGCGCTTCACGCTGGCGGTGACGCCGGCGATCAGCGTCGGGCCGCCCGATAACCAGTTCCTGTTCGGCGGCGCGGGGCTCGGCAGCGCGGTCGCCGCGCTCGAGGCCGCGACCGGACGCCCGACGGTCTGGGCGACTGCGCAATATCTGTCGTTCGCCCGGCCGCCAGCGGTGCTCGATCTCGATGTCGTCGTGCCGGTCAGCGGGCGGCATTCGACGCAGGCGCGGGTGACGGGCCACGTCGGGCCGACCGAGATCTTCACCGTCAACGCCGCGCTCGGGTCGCGCCCCGATGCGCTGGCGATGCAATGGGGGACGATGCCCGATGTGCCCCCGCCCGGCGACTGCCGGCCGATGCGATACGATTGGGTCCGGCGCGACGACGACCTCAATGCCCAATTCGACCAGCGGATCGCGCGCGGGCGCTACGGGGTCGATCGCCGCGTCGGCGGGCCGAGCGTCGATGGCGAGTCGGCGATGTGGGTCCGCCGGACCGACGGCGGCGCGGTCGACCGCGTCACGCTCGCGTTGATGGCTGACTTCCTGCCGTCGGGGATCGGCCACGCGACCGGCGCAGCGATGGGCGGAAACAGCCTCGACAACACCATCCGCTTCCTTGGGGTCGTGCCGACCAAGTGGGTGCTGTGCGATACGATCATCGAGGGGCTGGCGGGCGGCTTCGCGCACGGGCGGATGCGGCTGTTCGCCGAAAACGGCGCGCTGCTCGCGACCGCGAGCCAGTCGATGATCGTGCGGACGCATGTGCTGCCGCCGTGAGTCGGGGTTCGCGACGGGCGGCGGCGCGACACAAGATCGCTTAAGTTCACACAAATGTCGCGAATTTCGTGTTTTCCGTGAACTTAAGGCCGCGATGCGCCCGTCGGGTCGGTCACGCGCGCCCGCGACTCGACGCGCCACTCGACACGACCGCCCATACGATCGTCGATGGTGTGGGACAGCGTTCGTTCGCCGCCCCGACCGGCCGCGTCGACGGCGACTCGCGCGGACCTTTGCCCCCGGTCGCGGCGCGGGGTATACTTGCTGGATGACATGGAGAGCCGCGATGCGTTTCCTGATTGCCGCCGTTTTGCTGCTGCCGGTTCCGGCGCTCGCCGATGTCGTGGCCACGCCGCCGTCTCGCACCTGCGCGGTCGACATCCGCGTTCTGCCGGCGGCGATGTTCGATGGGTTCCAGCGACTCGACCGCCTTCCGCCCGCGTCGGAATTTCTGGCCGTCTACCGCGCGGTCGGTGGGTGCCCGACCCCGATTATCGTTGCGTCGCGGATCGGCGCGCCGCGGCGTTGACGGTTATTCAACCGCCGCGCGTTGTGCGATAACCGCGAACAAAGCCTTGGGAGTCGCCGCGTGAATATTCAGACCAAGATCGTACCTGCCGCCGCGAACGCCGCCCCCGCCGCGCCGCGCTGGCCGCGTTTCGACTGGTCGGACCCGCTGCTGCTCGACGCGCAGCTGAGCGAGGACGAGCGGATTATCCGCGACTCCGCGCGCGCCTTTTGCGACGCCGAGCTGATGCCCGCCGTACGCGAGGCCAACCGTCACGAGACGTTCGACCCGGAGCTGATGAAGAAGTTCGGCCGCGCCGGGCTGCTCGGCGTGACGATAGACGGCTATGGCTGCGCCGGCGCGTCGTATGTCGCCTATGGCCTGATCGCGCGCGAGGTCGAGCGGGTCGACTCGGCGTACCGCTCGGCGATGAGCGTCCAGTCGAGCCTCGTCATGTATCCGATCCACGCTTACGGCTCCGAGGCGCAGCGCGAGAAATACCTGCCGGGCCTTGCCACCGGCGACCTGATCGGCGCGTTCGGCTTGACCGAGCCCGACGCCGGGTCGGACCCCGGCAGCATGAAGACCCGCGCGCGCGCTACTGCCGACGGGTTCGTCCTCAACGGCGCGAAGATGTGGATCACCAACTCGCCGATTGCCGATGTCTTCGTCGTCTGGGCGAAGCTCGCCGACGACGCGGGGGTCGACACGATCCGCGGCTTCATCGTCGAGCGCGGCGATGTCGGCCTGTCGACGCCGAAGATCGAGGGCAAGTTCGCGCTGCGTGCGGGAGTCACCGGGGAGATCGTGCTCGCCGACGTGGCGATTTCCGCCGACCGCATCCTGCCCGGGGTCAAGGGCCTCGCCGGTCCGTTCGGTTGCCTCAACAACGCGCGTTTCGGCATCGCGTGGGGGGCGATGGGCGCGGCGGAGTTCTGCTGGCACGCGGCGCGGCAGTACACGCTCGATAGGAAGCAGTTCGGGCGTCCGCTCGCGGCGACGCAGTTGGTTCAGAAGAAGCTCGCCGACATGCAGACCGAGATCACGCTCGGCCTCAACGCGGCGCTCACAGCCGGGCGGCTGCTCGACGCGCACAATCTTGCACCCGAAGCGATCAGCCTGATCAAGCGCAACAATTGCGGCAAGGCGCTCGATATCGCCCGTCTTGCCCGCGACATGCACGGCGGCAACGGGATCAGCGATGAATATGGCGTCATCCGCCACGTCATGAACCTCGAGGCGGTCAACACCTATGAAGGCACTCATGACGTCCACGCGCTGATTCTCGGCCGCGCGCAGACGGGGCTGCAGGCGTTCTTCTAACGCATCGCCGTCATTCCCGCGAAAGCGGGAATCCATCTCCTCCCGCTGGAGATGGGTCCCCGCTTTCGTGGGGATGACGAGTCGGTGCGAGAGTTGTCAACTCTAGCTGCGTTGCGACGTCGATCACCGGCGTCTCCGTCGGTACGACATAGACAAGTCCGGGATTGCGACTGGTCGACACCGCGACCGCGCCGCGTGGGCAGAGTTTCATGCAGCCGGTTTCGACGATGCGGATCGGCGAGCGTTTCCACTTCGGCAGGCCGAGCGTCTTGACCAGCGCCTTGGCGAGCGACTTCGATCCGTCATCGCCAAAGCCCCCGCCGATCTTCTTGCCGCACTTCTTGCAGATCGCGACGAGCGTGGTGGCCGGGGTCGGGACGGTCCGGATTCCGGGAAATTTCATGGCCGCTCCTGCTTGACGCCTGCGCGCCAACGCCTCACGTCGCCGCGATGCTCCTTCTCGCGCTTCTTTTTGCCGCCGGACTCTGGGCGGGGGCGCAGAATGCGCTTGCCGGGGGAGGGTCGTTTGTCACGCTGCCTGCGTTGATCCTGTCGGGGCTCGACCCGCGGCTGGCGAACATCACGTCGACCGTCGCGCTGTTCCCCGGACAGGTGACCACCGGGATCGCCGGACGCAGCCTCGTCGCCGGGGCCGAGCGGCTGTCGTTTCGCACGCTGGCGATCATCAGCCTGATCGGCGGGATCGCGGGCGCGTTCCTGCTGCTCGTCACCCCGCCAAAGCTGTTCGGCGCGATGGTGCCGTACCTCGTCCTCGCCGCGACCGGGTTGTTCGCCTGGAGCAGCTTCGGCCCGAAGCCGAAGGGTGGGTCGTCTCCGCCGCCGGCATGGATCTCGGCGCTGATCCAGTCGATTATCGCGACGTACAGCGGTTTTTTCGGCGGCGGTGCGGGGATTATCACCCTCGCCGCGCTGACGTTCGCGCGGATGCCGATCCGCAACGCCGGGGGAACGAAGAACGTCCTCGTTGCGATCTCGAACATTGCCGCTGCGCTCGTCTTCGCGCTGACCACGGCGATTCCCTGGGCAAAAGCGGCGGCGATCGGCGCTGGGTCGATGGTCGGCGGTTACGTTGGAGCGATCCTGCTCAAGCGCGTGCCGACGATGTGGCTCAAGACCGGCGTCGTCGTCATCGGCCTCGCGTTGACAATCGGCCTGTTTATCCGCGGTTGACCGGCTCTAGCCGCAGGCGCGCGCAGCACGCTATAGCGCGACGATGCCCGACAATTCCCCCGCCCCCGCCGCGCTGGCGAAAACCGAGACGCTGATCGAAGCACTGCCGTATCTCCAGCGCTACGCCGGGCGGACGTTTGTCGTCAAATACGGCGGACACGCAATGGGCAACCCCGAGATGGCGAAGGACTTCGCCGACGACATCGTCCTGCTCAAGGCATGCGGCATCAACGTCGTCGTCGTCCACGGCGGCGGCCCCCAGATCGGCGCCATGCTCGACCGACTGGGCTTGCACAGCAGCTTCGTCGACGGGCTGCGGGTGACCGATGCCGCGACCGCGCAGGTCGCCGAGATGGTCCTCGCCGGGTCGATCAACAAGGAACTCGTCGCGTGGATCAACTCCGCCGGGGGCCTCGCGACGGGGATTTCGGGCAAGGACGCCAACCTCGTCCGCGCGGTCAAGGTAACGCGGACGACGCGCGATCCGGGCAGCAACATCGAGCGCGAGGTCGATCTCGGCTTCGTCGGCGAACCCGTCGCGGTCGACCGCACGCTGATCGACGTGCTGACCACGGCGAACATGGTCCCGGTCATCGCGCCGGTCGCGACCGGGGTCGACGGCGCGACGTACAATATCAACGCCGACACGATGGCAGGCGCGATCGCGGCGGCGATCGGCGCGGCACGGCTGTTCCTACTGACCGACGTCGCGGGGGTGCTCGACAAGGACGGCATTCTGCTGACCGATCTCAACCCACGCGCGATCGCCGGGCTCGTCGCCGACGGGACGATCTCGGGCGGGATGATCCCCAAGATCGAAACGTGCGTCACCGCGGTCGGCGCGGGCGTCGGCGCGGCGGTCATCCTCGACGGGCGGGTCAGCCACGCGATGCTGCTCGAGATTTTCACCCGCGAGGGTGCGGGAACGCTCGTCCGGGCATAGGGCCGTCGATTGCGCGCAACGGCGACACGCCCTAGATGCGGCGGCGCAACCTCCAAGGGCTTCGAACATGAACTCGCTCGCCGCGATCGTCGGCATCGTCATCATGGTGCTGCAGTGGCTGATCTGGCTGCTAATCCTTCAGGCGATCCTGTCATGGCTCGTCGCGTTCAACGTGATCAATACCTACAACGGTTTCGTCCGGGGGCTGCTCAAGACGCTCGACGCGATCACCGAACCGCTGCTGCGTCCAATCCGCCGCATCCTGCCCGACCTCGGCGGGATCGACCTGTCGCCGATGGCGCTGATCCTGATCATCATCCTGATCCAGCGCCTGCTGCCGGCGATCCTGCTCGATACGGGTGTGATCTGAAGGCATGGGGTCCTGTCGCCGGGGGCGTGACGCTGTCGGTGCGCGTGTCGCCGCGCGGCGGGCGTAATGCGGTCGAGGGGCTGGTCCCCGACGCCGAAGGTAAGCCGCAACTCGGCGTCCGCGTCGCCGCCGCGCCGGTCGACGGAGAGGCGAACGATGCGGTCGAAGCGACGCTCGCGCGGTGGCTCGGGGTCAAGGCTCGCGAGGTCGAGGTCACTGGCGGGCTGACCGCGCGATCCAAAGTCGTGACGATCGACGGCGATCCGGTCGCGCTGATCCGCAAGCTCCAGACGTTGACTGCGAAAGCGGGGGCGAAGTGACCGCGACGATCATCGACGGTAAGGCGCACGCCGCTGCGCTGGTTGAACGCGTCGCTGCCGCGGTCCCAGCCTTCGTCGCCGCGCGAGGGCGGATGCCCGGTCTGGCAGTAGTCCTCGTCGGCGAGAACCCGGCAAGCGCGATCTATGTCCGCAACAAGCTCGCGCGTACCGCGACGGCGGGGATGCGGTCGATCGAGCATCGGTTCGGAGCCGACGTGTCGGAAGCCGACCTGCTCGCGCTCGTCGCGACGCTCAACGCCGACGACGCGGTCGACGGCATTCTCGTCCAATTGCCGCTGCCCGGGCACATCGCCGAGGCAAAGATCCTGGTCGCGATCGACCCCGACAAGGATGTCGACGGCTTTCACCCGGTCAACGTCGGACGGCTCGCGACCGGGCTGCCGGGGCTTGTCCCGTGCACGCCGTCCGGCTGCATGATATTGTTGAAGGCGGTCGTGGGCGACCTGAGCGGGGCCGAGGCGTTGGTCATCGGGCGGTCGAACATCGTCGGCAAGCCGATGGCGGCGCTGCTGACGGCAGCATCGGCGACCGTCACCGTCGCGCACAGCCGGACCCGCGATCTCGCAGGGCACGTCGCGCGCGCCGATATCGTCGTCGCCGCCGTCGGGGTGCCGAACCTCGTTCGCGGCGCATGGCTCAAGCCCGGCGCGACCGTGATCGATATCGGCATGAACCGGACCCTGCGCGCCGACGGGACGACGCGGTCGGTCGGCGACATCGCCTTCGCCGAAGCCGTCGAGGTTGCGGGCGCGATCACCCCGGTTCCGGGCGGCGTCGGGCCGATGACGATCGCCTGCCTGCTCCGCAACACGCTCGTCGCGGCGCACCTCCGCGCCGGTCTGCCACCGCCGGTCGGGCTGTGATGGAAACGATGCTCCCGCTGTTCGTGTCGGCGTTCGTCACGCTGTTTGTCGTTCTCGATCCGCCCGGCGTCATCCCGATCTTTTCGTCGCTGACGTCGGGAGCCAGCGCCGCGCACCGGCGATCGATGGCGCTGCGATCGACGGCGATCGCGAGCGGCGTCCTGCTGCTGTTCGGCATCTTCGGCCAGGGCTTTCTCGGCGCGCTCGGCATCAGCCTCGCCGCATTTCGGATCGCCGGGGGGATCATGGTCTTCCTGATCGCGATCGACATGGTCTTCGAAAAGCGCACCGAACGCCGCGAGACCCGCGCCGAGGAAGTGACCAAGGGTCGCGCGATCGTCGAGGACGACGTGTCGGTCTTCCCGATGGCGATCCCGATGCTCGCCGGCCCGGGGTCGATTGCGGCGGTCATGCTGCTCAGCGCGCGCGCGCGCGGGCTCGGCGAGCATCTGGCCGTGTTCGGCGCGCTCGCGAGCGTCATGGCGATCACGCTCGTCGCGCTCCTCGCGGCGGGGCCGGTGATGCGTTTGATCGGGGTCAAGATCGAAGCGATGGTGACAAGGTTGCTGGGCGTTGTCCTCGCCGCGCTTGCCGCGCAATTCGTCATCGACGGCCTGCGCGAGGCGTTCCGCATCGGATAGCGTTCATCGTTGGTTGAGTGCCATGTTGTAGTGCAGCACGCGGCCCGCTACGAGCGGGCCAAACGAGGACACGACCGCAAGATGGACGCCACCACCCTTCCGTCGGCGCGCGCCGAAGCCGACCCGGCGGAACTCGAGTTGTCGATCGTCATGCCGTGCCTCAACGAGGCCGAGACGCTCGCGATATGCATCGAAAAGGCGAACCGGTTTCTCAGCGCGAGCGGTGTCGCGGGCGAGGTCGTGATCGCCGATAACGGCTCGACCGACGGCAGTCAGGATATCGCACGCAGGCTCGGCGCACGCGTCGTCGACGTTCCCGCACGCGGCTATGGCGCGGCGCTGCAGGCGGGGATCGTCGCGAGCCACGGGCGCTTCGTCGCGATGGGCGATTCCGACGACAGCTATGACTTCGAAGGGCTGATGCCCTTCGTCCTCAAGCTGCGAGAGGGCTATGAGCTCGTCATGGGCAACCGTTTCCAGGGCGGAATCAAGCCCGGCGCGATGCCACCGCTCCACCGTTATCTCGGCAACCCGGTGCTCAGCTTCGCCGGGCGGCTGTTCTACGACGCGCCGATCGGTGATTTCCACTGCGGTCTGCGCGCGTTCCGCCGCGACGCGATCCTTGCGCTCGGCCTACGCACCACCGGCATGGAATTCGCGTCGGAAATGGTCGTCAAGGCGACGCTCGCGCACATCCGGATGGCCGAAGTGCCGACGACGCTGTCGCCCGACGGCCGCGCGCGCCCCCCCCATCTGCGGAGCTGGCGCGACGGCTGGCGGCACCTCAAATTCCTGCTGACGTTCGCGCCGAAGTGGTTGTTCTTCTATCCGGGCGCAGCGCTCGCCGGGGTCGGCCTCGTTCTGCTGATCGCGCTGCTTCCCGGCAGCCTCCATCTCGGCAGCGTCACGCTCGGCGTCCACACCCTGCTGTTCGCCGCCGCGGGCGTCATCATCGGCGCGCAGTTGATGAGCTTTGCGGTGGTCGCGCGGCTGTTCGGGGTTCGCGAGAAGCTCTGGCCGACCTCCCCGCGGATCGACTTGGCGCGACGCTGGTTCACCATCGACCGGACGTGCGTCGCGGGTGCGATCATGCTGCTCGCCGGGATCGTCATTGCGGGCATCGCGCTCGGGGGATGGGCGGGGCGCGGGTTCCACGACATGGATGTCGAGGGGACGATGCGTCTCGCGATCCCGTCGGTCCTGTTGTGTGCGCTCGGCACCCAGGCGCTGGTCACCGGCTTCTTCACCGCGCTTTTGACCGGCGACTGATTCAGCAGCTACTGGCGCTTAGCTAGGCCCAGGCGGCGGCGTCCTCGCTGGCAAGGTCGGTCACGACGAACGACCAGTCGCCATCGTCGCTCACCAGCGTGTCGATCGCGGTGAAGCTCATCAGCGCCGTGCCCGCCTCGTCGACCAGTCGCCAGTTGGTCGTCACCCGCGCCGCGTCGTCGGGCAGCGGTTCGACCTTGGCGACGACCGCCGTCACGCCCGCGACGCCGTGCGCCTCCCATTCGGCAAGCCGGGCATCGATCCATGCGACGAGTGCGGCGTCGTCTTCGATGAAGGTCGAGCCGTCGCTGCGCGCGAGCATCTGCGGTAGCCCCATGACCTCGGCGATCGCGTCGACGTCGCCGCTGTTCCACGCATCGGCGTGGGCCGACATGAAGGTGGCGATCTCGCCGTCGATGCTCATTCGCCAGTCCCGCGATCGCGGCGTCCGAGCAGCCGCAGCCGCAGCGCGTTGAGCTTGATGAACCCGGCCGCGTCGCGCTGGTCGTACGCCCCGGCGTCGTCCTCAAAGGTGACGATCTTCGGCGAATACAGCGACTGCGGCGACTTGCGCCCGACGACGCTGACCGACCCCTTGTACAATTTCAGCCGCACGGTGCCGTCGACCTTCGCCTGGCTCGCGTCGATCGCCGCCTGGAGCATCTCGCGCTCGGGGGCGAACCAGAAGCCGTTGTAAATCAGCTCGGCGTATTGCGGCATCAGCGCGTCCTTGAGGTGCGCGGCGCCGCGGTCGAGCGTGATCGATTCGATGCCACGATGCGCGAGATGGAGGATCGTGCCCCCCGGCGTTTCGTACATCCCGCGCGACTTCATGCCGACGAAGCGGTTCTCGACAAGATCGAGCCGTCCGACGCCGTGTTCACGCCCGAGGTCGTTCAATTTCGCCAGCAGCGCCGCCGGACCATAACCTTCGCCGTCGACTGCGACCGGATCGCCGCGTTCGAAGTCGATCGTGATATATTGCGGCGTGGCGGGCGCATCCTCGGGGTTCGCGGTCCGCGAATAGACATAATCGGGCACCTCGTCCCACGGATCCTCGAGTATCTTCCCCTCGCTCGAAGTGTGGAGCAGGTTGGCATCGGTCGAGAATGGCGACTCGCCGCGCTTGTCCTTTGCCACCGGAATCTGATGCGCCTCGGCGAAGGCGATCAACGCCTCGCGGCTCGTCAGGTCCCATTCGCGCCACGGCGCGATGATCCGGATGTCGGGCGCGAGCGCATAATAGCCGAGCTCGAAGCGGACCTGGTCGTTGCCCTTGCCGGTCGCGCCGTGGCTGACCGCGTCGGCCCCGGTCGCCCGCGCGATTTCGATCTGCTTCTTCGCGATCAGCGGGCGCGCGATCGACGTTCCAAGCAGATACTGACCCTCGTACAGCGCATTGGCGCGCATCATCGGGAAGACGTAGTCGCGAACGAACTCGTCACGCAGGTCCTCGATGTAGATTTCCTTGATGCCGAGCAGCTGCGCCTTCGCGCGCGCGGGTTCGAGCTCCTCGCCCTGGCCGAGGTCGGCGGTGAAGGTGACGACCTCGCAGCCATACGTCTGCTGAAGCCATTTGAGGATGACGCTGGTATCGAGCCCGCCCGAGAACGCGAGCACGACCTTCTTCACCGGAGCCTTGGCGTCATCGCGCATCGTTTTCCTCTCGGGCAGCGCGGCGCACCATAGCGGTGACCGACCGCGATGCAACGCGCGGAACGGCGGTGACGGGATGCCGCCGTGCATCGAGGTGCGTCTAAATTCTTGGCGATTATGTAGTTTACACACCCATCAGCCTGTGGTAGATAATGCTCCACAGGGAGCAACCGATGTCCGTTCTTTCGCAGCCGCAATTTCACGACGAAGCCAAGGCCTTCGCCTTCCTTGAGGGTGTTATCTGGGCGAACGGCGTAACGTGCCCTCACTGCGGCACGGTCGGCGGTCGCGTGTATGATCTGTCGGGCGTCCGTGGCAAGCCGAGCGTCAAGTCGCCGGAAGGCGCGCTTCGCTACGGCCTCAAGAAGTGCGGCGAATGCCGTAAGCAGTTCACGGTCAAGGTCGGCACTGTGTTCGAGCATGCCCGCATGCCGCTCCACAAGATGCTGCAGGCCGTTCACCTGATGATGTCGAGCAAAAAGGGTATCAGCTCGCACCAGCTTAGCCGCGTCCTAGAGGTCCAGTACAAGACGGCTTGGTTCCTTGCTCACCGCATTCGCGAAGCCATGCGTTCGGGTGACCTTGCGCCGTTTGGCACTGGCGGCGGCATCGTCGAGGTCGACGAGACGTTTATTGGCCGCGTGAAGGGCGTGCCAGTCAAGCGGGCCTATCACCACAAGATGAAGGTGCTGGCGCTGATCGACCGTGACAGCGGTACCGCTCGCACGATGGTTGTCGACGCCGCAACTGCCGCGACGATCATGCCGATCGTCCGCGCCAACGTCGCCAAGGAAGCCGTCGTTATGACGGACGAAAGCACGATCTATCGCAGCGTGTCGCACCACTTCGCAGCGCACGGAACGACGAACCACAGCGCGGGCCAGTACGTCGATTATGAGCTTCGCGCCGTCCATACGAACACGATCGAAGGCTATTTCAGCATCTTCAAGCGCGGGATGAAGGGCGTTTACCAGCACTGCGGCGAACAGCATCTGCACCGCTACCTCGCCGAGTTCGAGTTCCGGTACAATCATCGCATCGCTAACGGCGTCGATGACCGCCAACGCACGACGCATGCTCTCCACGGCATTGTCGGCAAGCGGATCACCTATCGCAGGCCTCACGTCGACGCCTAAAGCGGCGGCTGCGCCTAAGCCCCGAAACCAGCGCTGGCGGTCGAAGCCACGACGCCACAACGGGGATTCACAAAGAAGGGCGGCGGCGCTATACGCCACGCCGCCAGTTTGTCCGTACTTTCTTGGCCCACCTAGAAGCCGCCGACCCGTACTAGGGGTTTGGCGGCTTCGTTGCACTTAGCCCGCGCCGGGTCCGTGAGCTTTGAGCCCGGCTAGAGCGACTCTCCTGATCGTCATCGTTCACCTCCCATCTGCGATGCCTGCATAGCATCTCATGCCATGCTTGCAATACCCCGTCGTGCTTGCGGGGGATTTGCAAGCATGCTACGGGATTGGCCATTGGAGGACCGTGATGGAAAAGGATCAGAGCAAGATTGCAGGCGGGCTCGCGCGCGCTGACTCGCTGTCGGACGAGCGCCGAAAGGAAATCGCTCAGAAGGCCGCACAGGCGCGGTGGGGGGTAAATTCCGCTGTTGAGGTCTTGGCCGAAGGTATGGTGTCTCTCGGCGGGCAGGATGTGCCCGCATTCGTTTTATCGGATGAGACTCGGCTATTAGCCCGCGCTGCCTTTGTCCGGGCCATCGGGCGCCAAGGAAAGGTGAAGGGCGGTCGCAAATACGACCAAGAATTACAAATCCCCGTTTTTCTCGCCGCGAACAACCTAAAGCCGTTTATTACCAGTGAGATAGAGCGGAATTCCAAACCGATCGTCTTCACGTGGAACGGCACCGAGATGATTGGCTATAAGGCGGAATTCCTTCTGGACGTGTGCAACGTCTTTTTGGATGCCGAGCGCCTTGGCGCGCTTCGCGCCAATCAGAAGCATATCGCGGACCAATGCCGCATCTTGCAGCGATCATTTGCGAAGCTTGGCGTTGTCGGTCTCGTTGATGAGGCTACCGGCTACCAGCGCCTTCGGTCCCATGACGCCCTTTCTCGGCTGCTAGAGCAATATGTAGAAAAAGAGATTCAGCAATGGGTCAAGACGTTCCCAGATGCATTTTATGAGCAGCTTTTCCGCCTGCGCGATTTAGATCCCGGCGCGAATACCAATCGCCCTGGTTACTTCGGTCATTTGACAAACGACATTGTGTATGACCGGATTGCGCCGAAGCTCCGCGATGAGCTCAAAAACACTGTTCCAAAAAACACCTCAGGCCGGCCGAAGCATCAACTTCACCGGCACCTAACCCCGGACTTGGGCCACCCAAAACTGCGCGAGCATATCGCCAGCGTGGTGACGATCATGCGTCTAAGCACGGGATGGAATGATTTTCGGACAAAACTTGATGCGATCCACCCGAAGTGGAATGATACCATGAAATTCGATTTCATGGCCTTAGAATGAGCGATGATACGATGACTGATGAAAGATCTCAGCTCGACAAGTTTAAGGAAGCCGCGCGCGAGCTAGAGACGGACGACGATTCTGAGCGATTCAAGGAGAGGTTGGCGAAGCTGGTGAAGCACAGGCCGGTGCCGGAAAAGCCGGAGTGAGCGATGGCCGCTTTGTCGGGATGGGCCTCATCGTGGTGGCAGCCATTCATCTCGTGCCAGCCATTTTGACCGGCACCATACCGAGCAATTGGCCTGTTAGGCCGCTAAGTCGGACCGAAAAACCGCGTCAATATCTAATTACTTTCGCGGTGTTTTCCTTAGCTGGCTTTGTGGGCGTTGCCCTCCTGATCAGATCTTGCATCGTCGATGGTTTGTAAACTACACAATCGCCAAATTCTTCCTGAATTGTTTGATACCGGCAAGCTAAAGGAGAATTAAATACTATAAATGTTGGATAAAACCTGGTCGCGGTGCCTGTGACTTTAGCGCGCAGCAGTCACAACTGGTCGCAATCGTCGTATTTTCGAAATCTAACCGTCGCAATTGGTCGCTAGCTCCTCACCATCTTTCGGTGGAGAGCGGTCGATGAAAATTCCGGTGTGGCGTACGCTTTTGATGACGTCGGTGGCCTCGATTGCCAACGCCCAGACTGTCGGGCGCACCGCTACAGTCGCCCCCGCGTCCACCGCCGCACCAGCCGATTCGTCCGCCGATACGATCATCATCACCGGGCGCCGCGCGGCAGCCACGGCACGTGACGAGCAGCGGATCGCGCCCAACCTCGTCAACATCCAGTCGGCCGAGGATATCGTCAAATACCCCGACTTCAACGCTGCCGAATCGCTCGGACGCATCCCGGGTGTCAGCCTCGCGATCGACACCGGCGAAGGTCGTTTCGTCGCGATCCGCGGTCTGGACAGCAATTTCAACGGCACGACGTTTGGTGGCGTCACGCTGCTCAACACCCAGCCCGGCGGCACGTATTTTGGCGGCGGCGGGCGCGCGGTCGAGCTCGATACGATCCCGATCGGCTCGGTCGACCGGATCATCGTGCGCAAGACGGGCTTGCCCGATGAGGAGGCCGAGGGGCTTGGCGGGTCGGTCGAATTGTCGCCGCGCAGTGCCGCCGGGCTCAAAAAACCATTCGTCGAAGCAACGCTTGGCGGCGGCTACGAGTCGTTTCGCAAGAACGGCGAGGTCTTCAACGGCGAGGCAGCGACGGGATCCACCTTCGGTCCCGATCGCACGTTCGGCATCGTCCTGACCGGATCGTATCACCTCGACAAACGCGGCTTCGACGATGTCGAACCCGCATTTGTCGACGGCGGCGGCGTCGGAACGACCGATCCGCTTTATACGAGCACCGCGCTCGATCAGGTCGATCTGCGCCGGTATAATTACAACCGTCGCCGTTTCGGTTTCGGTGGTGAGCTCAACTATTCGCCCAATCCGCAAAATCATTACTACTTGCGGGCCAACGATGCCGGCTATACCGAATCGGTCAATCGTTCGATTCTCCAGTACCGCGGCTTGAGCGACACCGTCGCCCCCGACCCGGCACACACGCCGAACGGCTTGATCGCGACTACCGTGGCGGCGCGCTCGACGCTGCGCGATGAGCAGGAGACGCATATCAATTTCGTCGCGTCCGCCGGGGGTAAGAACGACCTCGGCGCAGTCATTGTTGACTATCAGGGGTCGTACACAGCAGCGACCTATCACCGCGACTACGACTACAACAGCCAATTCCGTCAGAGCGGCGACCTGACCATCGCCTACGACAATGTCAGCAATCAGAACTTTCCGCGCGTCACCCCGATCACCTTCAATCCAAACGATGCGACGCAGTTCAAGCTGCGCCAGATCACCAACACCACCGAACGTGCATTCGACCGTGAATATGCGGGCGTGCTCAACGCGACCATCCCGACTTCACTGCTGGGCGGCGACGGCGACTTCAAGATCGGCGGCAAGCTGCGGTTTCGCGACAAGATCGACCAGCCGATCAACTACAGCGATACCACCCCGCCGACGACATTGCTGAGCCAGGTTCTCGGCGGTGGTCCGTACACCAGTTTCTACGGCGGCCAGTATTCGGTCGGCTTTCGTCCGAGCGCCACGGCGATCCGCGCGATCTACGCGGCCGCGAATCCAGTCGGTAAGCCGAACCTGGGGGGCTATTTCAACGATACCGAGAACATCTACGCCGGCTTTGCGCAATATGACGGCAAGTTCGGTCAGCTCAGCGTCCTCGTCGGTGTTCGCATCGAAAATACCGACACGACCAACCGTGGCTATGGCACCGATGCGGCCGGGATTACTGCGCTCGCATCGCGAAAGTCGAATTATACCAACATTTTCCCGACCGTTCAGCTGCGCTACGAGTTCCAGCCCGACCTGATCGCGCGCGCGACCTATGCGACCGGGATCGGCCGCCCCGGTTTTCTTCAGACCCTCGCCGGGACCAACATCGACGTCGCCAACCAGGCCGTCAGCCAAGGCAACCCCAACCTCAAGCCGATCACCGCGAACAGCTTCGACGGCAGCATCGAATATTACCTGCCGCACGCAGGCGTCCTGTCGCTCGGCGTGTTCGACAAGGAATTCAACAATTACATCCTACAGCGCGTCCTTTACGACAACAATTATCCAGGTATCAGCGGTCGGACGGCAATCTCGACCTATTCGAACGTCAACGGGGCCTACGCCCGCGGCGTCGAGGCGAACTACGTCCAGATGTTCAAGGAGCTTCCGGGCGTGTTGGGCGGCCTCGGCTTCTCGGGCAACCTCACCTATGTCGCCTCGAGGGTTCAGATCCGCAACGATCCCAATGGCACCGGCGCGCCGGCCTCGTTTTCGGCGCTCCCGGGGACATCGAAGCTGACCTACAACATCGCCGGCATCTACGAGGCGCATAAAATTCAGCTGCGGCTGTCGCTTCTCCACGTCGACGCCGCGATTTTCCAGGTCGGCGGGCAAGATGGTCTGGACGTTTTCGAGGACGCGCGCACGACGCTCGACCTGACCGCGAGTTATCAGGTCGTGCCGCACATGGCGGTCTATTTCAACGCCAAGAACCTGCTCAATACGCCGCTGCGATACTATGAGGGGTATTCGAACAAGACGATCCAGCGCGAATATTACGATGTCAGCTACGAAGCCGGGGTGCGGCTGGCGTTTTAAGCGCCGGTCGGTGCCACCATGATCCATCCGCCCGGGCGGCGGTCGAGGACGAACCGGTGGTACAGCAACGACGCCACGACGACGGCGGCAATGATCGCTTCGCCGATGCGCCCGACATCGTCCTGAAACGTCAGAGCGGCCAGCCCCGTCACCGCGATCAGGCTGATGATATTGGTCAGCGGGAACAGCGGCGCGCGGTACGCCGCCCCCTGCCCGGTGAGGCCGCGCCGCCTTCCGACCAACCCGGCGAGATTGAGCAGCGCCCAGTTGACGATGCCGTTCGCTGCCGCGAGCAGCACCAGCGTCGGCAAGCCGAGCAGCGAAAATGCCATCGCCGCGACCCCTACGGCCACGGTCGCGACCCACGGCGACCCGAAGCGCGGGTGGATGCGGAGCAGCGCACGATTGACCGGCGCGGCCCAGATCGCGTCGCGGCCCGAACTCCACAGCCAGCGTCCGTAGCAGATGACCCCGGCCATGACGGCGTTGAAGATCGCCGCGGCAATGCCGAGGCCGATCAAGGTCGCCAGCCACGGCGACGCGTGCTGGCCGATCATCGCGATGAACGGCGACCCGGCGGCAAACGTCGCCGACGGATCGCGCGCGCCAATCGCCAGCGCGAGGACGGGCAGCACCATCGTCGCAATCGACGCCAAAGTAACGCGAACGACGAGCCGCCCGACCCGAATGGGGTCGTGGAGCTCCTCGGCGAAATAGATTGCCTGGCCCGCGCCACTCGTCGCCCATGACGCCGCCGACACCGCGACCGCGGCGATGCCGAGCGTCAGCGGCGCGGCGATGCCATTGGTGAAATGCACCGGCGCGGTCAGGACTTCGCCGATGTCGCGCGCGGGCGACCCGAAGCCAAAAGCGGTGACCAGCGCCAGCGCCGCGAGTTCGGTCGCAAGAAAGATGCCGGTGACGGCGGCGTTGATGCGAATGTTGAGAACACCGCCGACCGTCGCCAGCGCGAGCGTGGCAATCGCGGTCGGCAGCGGCGGCAACGGCAACACGGCGTGCAGATAGAGCGCAATCCCGCTGGCGGTGAGCGCGATGAACACCGGGGTGCTGAGCATGTCGAGGCCGAACTGGACAAAACCCCAGCGCGGTCCGAGCACGCGCCCGACCATCGCGTAATCGCCGCCCGCGAACGGAAACGTCGATCCAAGCTCGGCCTGCGCAAAGGTGAAGATCAGCGTCAGTAGCCCGCCGACGATGAACGCGAGCGCCGCGCCGGTTCCGGCCT
>JBBSFF010000003.1:0-25085 GCA_038238995.1 Sphingomonadales bacterium | reverse complement strand
ATGCTGCGCCGCCGAGCGACCGCTGGCTCGCCGATCGCGGCGGCGCGCCCCCGGTGAGCGCATCGCCCGCGATATGCGCGCACCATGGTAACAGACTGTCGAACATCGCGATATCGAGTGTGTCGCCGACCCCGGTGCGCGCGCGGGCGAGGAGCGCCATCAGCACGGCCGACAGGGCGGTAAGTCCGGCAGCCATGTCGGCGCTCGGCACGCCGGGGACGACCGGCGTGCCGTCGGGGCCATCGTTTACCGCCAGAAAACCGCTTAGCGCTTGCACCGCAAGGTCGTGTGCGGGGTGGCCGGCGAGCGGCCCCGACTGGCCGAAGGCGGAAATCGAACAATAGACGAGCCGCGGGTTACGCGCGCGCACCGCCGCCGCGCCGAAGCCGAGCCGTTCGGCGACCCCGGGGCGAAACCCTTCGACAAAGACGTCGGCGTTGTCGATCAGCCGCCACAGCGCCGCGGCGCCGTCGTCGGTCTTGAGGTCGAGCGTGACGCACGTCTTGCCGCGATTGAGGTTGCGGAACCACACCGACGTGTCGCCGACAAACGGCGGCATCGCGCGCGCCGGATCGCCGCCGGGAGGCTCGATCTTGGTCACCGCTGCGCCTTGATCGGCGAGCATCAGCGTCATCATCGGCCCCGGCAGGAACTGGGTCAGATCGACGACGCGCAGGCCCGCGAGCCGCGTCACACGACCCCCTCGGCCCGAAACCGCGCGACATCATCGCCGTCAAAGCCCATCTCGGCGAGCAGCGCGTCGGTATCGGCTCCGAGCGCCGGAGCGGCACGATTGGGCAGCCGCTCGCCGGCGACGAGGATCGGGTTGGCGAGGACGCGAACGCCCTCCGACCGCGCAGCGTGGACGACAGTGTCGATCATGCCCGCGGCATCGCGGCTGTCGAGCGCGGCCTCGAGGCTGTTGACCGGCGCGACCGGCACGATCCCGCCGAGCGTCTTGAGCCAGTGCTCGGTCGGATATTGCAGGAAAATGCCGTCGAGGATCGCCGTCAGCGCATCGCGATGCGCAAGCCGGGCGGCGGTCGTGGCGAACCGCGCGTCGTCCTTCAAATGCCCGGCCCCGACGGCATCGGCGAGCAGCGCCCAGAATTTGGGCAGCTGTGCCATGACGAAGATCCAGCCATCGGCGGTCGGAAACGTCTGCGACGGTGTGACCGACGGATGCGCCGACCGCGCCGCGCGGGCCGTCACCGCGCCCTCATTCAGATACCACAGTGCCGGGTAGCTGGTCTGGTGAAGCGCGGCGTCGAGCAGCGCGATGTCGAAGTCGCGCCCGCTTCCGGTCGCCCGCGCCTCGCTGATCCCCGCGAGCGTCGCGATTCCGAGCATCGTGCCGGTGATAAAGTCGACCATCGACAGACCGAACCGCGCGGGCGGGGCATCGGGTTCGCCGGTCACTGCCATGAAGCCGGCCTCCGCCTGCATCAGATAGTCGTACCCCGGCCAGGCCGCGCGATCGCCGGTCCGGCCATAAGCGGAGGCATGGACGCAGACGATGGCCGGGTTGACCCGCCCGAGCGCGGCATAGTCGAGGCCGAGCTTCGCCGGCAGATCGCCGCGCGCGTTGTTGGTCACCGCGTCGGCGGTCGCGACGAGGCGGTGGAGGATCTCGCGTCCGGCCGTGGTCCGCACGTCGAGGGTCAGCGATCGTTTGTTGAGGTTGAACGTCTGGTAGAACAGGCTGTCGTCAGCTCCGAGAAAGTACGGACCCGTCGCGCGCGCACTATCGCCGCCGCGCGGCGGCTCGAGCTTGATGACCTCGGCCCCGAGCTGCGCGAGGAACATCGTGCCATAGGGGCCGGCGCCATATTGTTCGGACGCGAGGATGCGTGTCCCGGCAAGCGGCAGCGGCCGCTGCGTCACGCCGGGTTCCGTTTGAGCCATTGGCGGGCAATGATCATCCGCTGCATCTCATTGGTACCCTCGCCGATGCACATCAGCATCGCGTCGCGGTAGAAGCGTTCGATCTCATATTCCTTCGAATAGGAATAGCCGCCGAATATCCGCATCGCGGTCTGGCTGTTTTCGACGGCCGCCTCGGAGGCGAAGTATTTCGCCATCCCCGCCTGCATGTCGCACCGCTCCCCGCGATCGTACGCCTCCGCCGCGTCGAAGGTCAGCAGCCGCGCGGCGCGGGCGCGCGTGACCATCTCGCCGAGATAGAGCTGGATCGCCTGATGTTCGGCGATCGGTTTGCCCATCGTCTCGCGGACCTGCGCGTAATCGGTTGCCAGCCGCAGCGCCCCTTCGGCGAGCCCGACGCCGCGCGCCGCGACGTTGATTCGCCCGAGCTCAAGGCCGCCGGTCGCCTGAAAGAACCCCTGCCCCTCGACGCCACCGATAAGGTTGGCAACGGGGACGCGGTAGTTGTCGAAAATCAATTCGGCTGAATCGATGCCCTTATAGCCCAGCTTGGCGAACTTCTTGCCGACAGTGAACCCCGGCCCCTTCGGTGCGATGAGCAGACTCATGCCCGTGTAGCGCGGCTCAGCCTTGGGGTCGGTCTTGACGAGCAACGCGAAGCATGACCCCTCGATCCCGTTCGAAATCCAGGTCTTGGTCCCGTTGACAACATAATCGTCGCCGTCGCGGACCGCGGTCATGCGAATCGCCTGAAGGTCGGTGCCAGCGTTCGGCTCGGTCAGCGCGAGACCGCCGCGGATCTCGCCGCTGGCAAACTTCGGCAACCACTTCGCCTTTTGCACCGTGGTGCCGAAGCGTTCGACCGCGAGCGCCATGATCAGGTGGCTGTTGAAGATGCCGGTGATCGCCATCCAGTAGGACGCGATCAACGCGACGATCTTGGCATAGGTCACCGCGCTCAAGCCGAGGCCGCCATATTCCTGCCCGATCGTCGCGCCGAACAGGCCCATGTCGATCATCTGCGCAACGAGAGCGGACGGCCAAATGTCATTATGGTCGTGGTGCATGACGACGGGGCGGACTTCGCGGTCGACCCATTTCTGGATCGCGTCGAGCAGCGCTTGCTCCTCTGCCGCATCCATCGGCGGCGTCGTCGTATTGGCGGCAGTCGCCATCGTCAGCTCTCCATCAGTCCAAAGCCCTGCTTCCAGATCAGCATCGTCCGGTCGAAGGTTGCAACCGTGACGCCATTCTGATTCTTGCCGAGCGTGCGGATCGTGACAATACCTTGTTCGGGCCGCGACGCCGACTCGCGCTTCACCAGAACTTCGCTCTCGGCATAGAGCGTGTCGCCGCAGAATAGCGGATGGACGAGTTTGATGTCCGACCAGCCGAGGTTGGCGACCGCCTTCTGGCTCACGTCGGACACACTCATGCCGGTCATCAACGCGACCGTAAGCGGTGAGCAGACGATCGGTTTGCCAAATTCGGTCTTCGCCGCGAACGCGTAGTCGAAGTGCGCGGGGTGGGTATTCATCGTCAGCAGCGCGAAGCTGACATTGTCGTAGTCGGTGATCGTCCGGCCGGGGCGATGCTCATAAACGTCGCCGACGACAAACTCCTCGTAATAGCGGCCGAACGTCTCGCGATAACGCTGCGGACCGACCGTGATAACGCCCTGTCGCATGGCTCCCCCAAAGGATTTGTCCGGACAAGTTGCTCATCCGGCGGCGCGGGTCAACCCGGCTTCGCAGTCCCGAGCCACGATGTCACAATGAGGAGCGCGTATACTACCCAGACCCATAGCCTGGTCCGGTTCATCACCGCCAGCAGCGGCTGTTCAGTCACATCGCTCGAACCGTCCGCGATCAACCGCCCAAGCAGCGGACCGACCGGGCGAAACGCCACATCGATCATGATCGCCGCGGCGAAGATCGCACCGAACAGCAGCGCCTTTAGCGCCAGCCATTCGGGCACGCTGGCGCTCGCGAGCCAATAGCCTCCAAGGCCCAGATAGGCGAGCGTCAAGCCGAGCTTGAGCCAGAATTCGATCCCGCGGTCGCGTTGCGCGCGCGGCGTCTGATCGTGAAGATGCGCGTCCCACACCAGCCACAGCCACACCGCCGCCACGATCCACGCCGCCGCGACCACCCCGCCCGGCACGATCGCCCAGCCGCCGGCGGCGGCGACCGACAACGACACCGGCACCATCAGCGCCCATGCGGTACGCGGAACCATGTCGACGGTGACGAGCAGCTTCAAAAGGACCAGCCGCTGCGGCAGGTCGTACGACGCCCGGCGGCGGAAGTGCTGGCCGAGGACGAACACCCCGACGTCGGCTCCCAACCAGAGTACAAAGAGCAAGAGGTGAGCATAAACCAGCGTCCGGTAGGCGAGGTCGGCCATTCGTCCTCCGCAGCAGCTTGACAGATTGGAAAATTACCGGAAAGTTGTCCGGACAAATCACAGCGCATGACGACACGCAAGCGAATTTCGGCGACCGGCACAGTGTCAGCGGCCAAAAAAGGCGATTATTCAGTGATCAAGATAACCCTCACGGCTACGGTTTCCCTTCTCGCTTTGGCAACGCCGGCGGCGGCGCAGACCGCGGCTGCCGCAGTCGCAACCGCCGCGACCGAGAGTGGTACGATCCCCGACCTCGTCATCACCGCCCAACGGCGGCAGGAGCGTCTCCAGGATGTGCCGATCGCGGTTTCGGCGTTCACCGCTGCCGATCTGCAGACGAAGGGAATCCGCAACGCGCTCGACATCGGGCAGTACGTGCCGAACCTCATCGCGCAGAATAATACCGGGCTTGGATCGGCAAACGCCTATTATCTGCGCGGCCTCGGCAACGTCGAATCGATCCCGACCTTCGACCCGCCGGTCGGAACCTATGTCGA
Source organism: Sphingomonadales bacterium (assembly GCA_038238995.1). GTDB lineage: Bacteria > Pseudomonadota > Alphaproteobacteria > Sphingomonadales > Sphingomonadaceae > Polymorphobacter_B. The sequence continues at coordinate 20,298 of JBBSFF010000003.1, read as the reverse complement.
CGACATCTACCTTTCGCGGCAGAATGCCAACAATCTTAACCTGTTCGACGTCGAGCGCGTCGAGGTCCTGCGCGGGCCGCAAGGGACGCTGTTCGGCAAGAACACGACGGGTGGGGCAATCAGCGTCATCCTCCGGCATCCCGGCGAGCAGTTCGGCGGTTTTGCCGAAGTCGGTTACGGCGCCTATGCCAACAAGCTCGTGCGGGGTTCGGTCGACGTCCCGCTTGCCGAACACTTCCAGATCAAGCTCAGCGGCTACTATCAGGGCAACGATGGCTACGTTCACGACTCGATCACCAACCAGCGGCTCAACAAGGACGACGGCTGGGGCGCGCGGCTCGGCGTCCACGCCGACCTGTCGGACCGGGTGCAGTGGAACGCCGGCTTTGCGTATATCGTCGACAATTCCGACAACACGCTCAACTTTACCTGCGATCCGGTAAATCCGACCAATTGTAACGGCCGCTTTTCATCGACCGGCCTCAGCACCGTCGGCGGCGCGGCGAACTTCGCTGCGCTCGGCATCACCGGGGACAAGGCAAATTACGGCAACGGCAATCGGACAAACACCGTGTTGCTGACGTCCAACCTTGGCATCACCTTCGCGCCCGAACTGACGGTCAACCTGATTACCGGCTATGTCAGTCAGCGGCAAAAATACGGCCTCGATTTCTTCGACGGACGCAGCTCGCCGTCGATCGCCAATCCGTTTCCCAAAGTTGCTGGCAACCCGCGCGGCGGCTTCACCATCGTCAACAATGGTTATGAGGATCAGATCAGCCAGGAGGTCAAGGCGTCGGGCAAGCTGTTCGACGGATTGGTCGATTACGTCGCCGGCTTTTATTACCTCCACGAAAATAACCGGACCGATTTCGCCGATATCTTTGCCGGCTTCCTGGTTCTCGACGATCACATTCTGCGGAACTCGACCGAGGACAAGGCTGGCTATCTGCAGTCCGACGTCAATGTCACGTCTCGCGTCAAACTGACCGCTGGTGTTCGATTTACCAACGAGATCAAGACGCTCGCAATTTCCGACAATCGTCCGCGCTGCAACGCCGGCGGCGGCGTCCCGGCGAATTGCCTCAACACCAACAATTTGATTTCGGCGACGGGCCTTACAATTCCAACCGTCCTGACGTCGAACGTCTGGACCCCGCGCTTCGCGGCGAGCTTCAAGGCGACCGATACACTGCTGCTTTATGCATCGGCAACACGCGGGTTCAAAGGCGGCGGCTGGAATGCCCGCTCGAGCGCGGCGGCGCTAACCCTACCGTTCGACCCGGAAAAAGTGTGGAGCTACGAGGGCGGTTTCAAATCGGAGTTCCTCGACCACCACGTCCGGTTCAACCTGACAGCATTCTGGGAGCAGGTTACCGACCTTCAGGTCATATCGGGTTATGCCGACCCGGTGACCGGGGCGCTTACCTTTCTCACGCGGAACTTCGCCAACTATCGCAACCGTGGGCTCGAGGCGGAATTGACCGTCAATCCCGTTCGCGGGCTCAGCCTATATGCCAACGGCGGCTATCAGAATTCAAGGTACGAGCTCCCGGCGAATGTCTCCGCTTTCGACAAATATAATGTCCAGTCGGTGGCGGCGCAGCAGGCGGCGTGCCAGGCGCAGCTACGTCTCGGCGGCGTTGGTGGCACGACGAGCGCTCCGGCGTGCGCCAACGGGATCGTCACTGCGCAGGGCAATATCTCCACCCCGACGCGGACGCCCGACTTCACGCTTGCGTTGGGCGGCAGTTACGATGCACCGGTCGGGCGCGGACTGGCGCTGGTCCCATCGATCAATGCCAGCTTCCATTCCAAGCAGGAGGTAGCGACCAACAACCTGACGCTTTATACCGGCGCGGTGAGCAGCCCCATCGCAACGTATCTCGGCAATCCCAACGGCGGCACCGAGATTACAGGGTCGCTCAGCCGCGCCGCATGGGTGGTAAATGCCGGGTTGGCGCTCGACGGCCCGAGCAGGAAGTGGCAGCTGTCGGCGGATTGCAGCAATTGCCTCGACGAGGCGTTCTATCAATCCGATCTTGGTAACTTCTCCTATCTGAATGCGCCACGGACGTGGACGGTTCGGCTCAGGTACAATTTCTGATGCGGGCCAGCGCCGCTATCGTGCTTTCCGCCGCGCTGTTGGCGGCGGGTCCGTCCGGCGCGACGACAGTGACGATCGGGCCATGGACCGAGGCGGTCGTCAGCGTGCGCGATCCGGTCGGTGCCGCCCGCCTGTTCGAGGAAGTCGGGCAGTGGACCGTTTCCGCCGCCGGCAAAATCGCGCGATCGGAGCTCGATTATTGGCACCTGCCGGCGACGGCGACCGGCACATTTCTCCGGATCTGCGCGCCGCAGGCGGCCACCGGCTGCATCCGTTTCGTTCGCTTCGACGGCGTCGCTCAGCGACCGATCCGGCTGGCGGCGCGGCCGTGGGATACCGGCGGTATCTTCTCGGTCATGGTGCGATCGAGCGATGCGCAGGCGGTGTTCGATAGGGCCATCGCACTGGGCTGGTGGGCGGAGAGCGAGCCGATCGCGTTTGTCTTCAAAGGGTCGGATCTGCGCAACGTCGTGCTCACCGGGCCGGACGGGATCAACCTCGCGCTCTACCAGCGCGTCAGTCCGCCGTTCACCGACTATCCGGTCGGCCTGATCAGCAAGGGCTTCAACAGTATGCGAATGGTCCGCGATCAGCGCGCATCGGTCGCCTTTTACCGTGACAAGCTGGGCTTCGCGGCTGCGTTCGATGCCGATTACGTCGACCCGCAGCCCCTCTCGTCCAATTTCTCGCTCCCGCGCAACCTGACGACGACGGTCGTCCGCCGGGCGGCGGCGCTGTCGCCCGGTACCGGCGAGATCGGGCGGGTCGAGGTGATGCAGTTCGTCGGGCTCGACGGCAAGGATGCCAGCAGTAGCGCTTCGGCCCCCAATCTTGGCATCCTTTCCATCCGCTACCCCGTTGCCGACCTGACCGCTTATGCGAAGACCGTGCACGACAAAGGCGTCACGCCGGTCTACACCGGAACGGCCATCCCGATCGGTGGCCTTGGTCAGGTTGATGCTTTCGCCGTGCGCGATCCCGATGGCAATATAACCGAATTTTTCGCACCTGCCGCCCCATGAGCGGCAGCGAGTTTCGCCGCGGCTGGCGCCCGCTTGTCGCCGCATTGCTCGGCGTCGCATGCGGGGCATCGCCCCTGCCCTTCAACGTTTTGCCGTTGGTCATGGGGCCGATCCACGCCGAGTTCGGCTGGGATTTCAAGTCAGTCAGCGCCGGCGTGACGGTCTTCGGCCTGATCGCGGCGCTGCTCGCGCCGGTATTCGGGCGGCTCGCCGACGCGCGTGGCGTGCGGCTGGTCGCGCTCGTTTCCACTTTCGCGTTTGCGGTCGTCTTCGCCGCCTTCTGGTTTCTGCCGTCGACACTCGGCGGCTACTACGCCTTCTGGGCAGTGCTCGGGCTCGTCGGCATCGGCTCGACGCCGGTGACCTGGAGCCGCGCCGTTAGCCTGTGGTTCGCGCGCAACCGCGGCCTTGCCCTTGGGATCATGCTGCTGGGCACGAGTCTCGCCGGGATCGTCGTGCCACAGCTGGCACATCGTGCGATCGACGCCGGCGGCTGGCGGCTGGCGTTCCCGGTCCTCGCGCTGCTGCCGCTGCTCGTCGCCTTGCCCGTCGGGCTGGCGTGGTTTCGCGAGCCCGCGCTTGCCGAGCGACCTGCGGGGCTCGCCGGTGTGAACGGCGAGATTTCCGGGCTGACGCTGCGCGAGGCGGCGCGCGGATATCGTTTCTGGGTTCTGCTCGTCTCGATCCTCATTGTCGCGCTCGCCTACGGCGGCGCGCATATTCACATGGCGCAGATGGTCGCGCTCCACGGGTTCGACGCTGGAACCGCCGCAAACGTGATTGGTGTCGTCGCCTTCGGTATCCTTGTCGGGCGGCTCGGGGTAGGGTTTCTGTTCGACCGCTTTTGGGCGCCCGGCGTCGCATTCGCCTCGCTGCTTCTGCCGGCGGGCGCGGCGTGGCTTCTAATGGGAACGGCGCACGTCTTGGTGCCGCTGCTGCTCGGGGGTTTCCTCTTGGGGTTCGCCGCCGGGGCGGAATCGGACGTCATCGCCTTCCTTGCCGCGCGCTATTTCGGGATGCGCCACTATGGGGCGATCTATGGCGTGCTCTACATGCCGTTCGGCATCGGCTCGGCGATCTCGCCAATCCTTTACGGCGCGGTGCGCGACGCGACTGGCGGCTACGATGCGATGCTTGCGGCCGCGTGCGTTATGTTCGCCGTCGGGGGTGGCTTGCTCCTGACCCTCGGGCGCTACCCCGGCCCGGCGCCGACGCCGGCCATGGAGCCTGGCTGATGGCGACTGCGGCGATCATTGATCCGCTTGCCGGGCTTTACGCGGCTGTCGGCCACCATGCGATCATCACCGACCCGGCTGAATGTGCCTTCTATGCGCAGGATGTCCATAGCCTCGGGCCGCAATCGCTCGCCGTGTTTCGTCCGACCGGCATCAGTATGCTTGCCGACGGCATCCGCGCCGCCGCATTCGAAGGGCTGACACTCGTACCGCGCGGAGGCGGCATGAGCTACACGCGCGGCTATGTTGCCGATGCGCCCGGTGCGCTGATCGTCGACCTTGGGCTGATGAACCGGATCCTCGCCGTCGACACCATCGATATGACGGTGACGGTCGAAGCCGGCTGCACCTGGGCGGCGCTCAATGCCGCACTCGCGCCCCGAGGTGTCCGTGCGCCGCTGTGGGGAACGCTGTCGGGGAGCAAGGCGACGGTTGGCGGCGGGATGAGCCAGAACGGCGTGTTCTGGGGCGCCGCGCACGGCACGATCGCGGCATCGGCGCTCAGTTTCGACGTCGCCCTCGCCGACGGGTCAATCGTGCGCACCGGCAATGCGGCGCTGCGCCCGTTCGGCCCCGATCTTACCGGGTTGTTCGCTGCCGACGCTGGTGCCTTCGGCATCAAGGCGCACATCACCATGCCGCTCGTCCCGGAAGCAGCGGCGTTTGCCTACGGGTCGTTTGCATTCGACACGCCCAACGATGTTTTCGGTGCGATGAGCGCGGTTGCGCGTGCGGGCCTTGCGACCGAAAGCTTCGGCTTCGACCCGTTCCTCCAGGCACAACGGATGCGCCGCGAAAGCCTCGCCGCCGACGTCAGGAGCCTGACGCAAACGATGAGGGCGCAGAGCGGCTTCTGGAAAGGTTTGAAGGAAGGGGCAAAGGTCGTCGTCGCTGGACGCTCGTTCCTCGACGAGGCGAATTTCTCGGCGCACCTGATCGTCGAGGGCCGCAGCCAGACCCGCGCCGACGAGGACATCGCCGAGGTTACGCGGATCGCCGTCGGCCACGGCGGACGGGTGGTGGCGAATACGATCCCGACGGTCATGCGTGCGCTTCCGTTCCCGCCAGTCAACTCGATGCTCGGCCCCAACGGCGAACGCTGGGTGCCCGTCCACGGCATCGTCGCGCACAGCCGCGCCGTCGCCACGATCGACGCGATCGACACGCTGTTCGGCGACCATGCCGCCGCGATGGAGCGGCTCGGTATTGGCGCGGGCTATATGTTCCTGCCCGTCGGTCGCACGGGAATGCTGATCGAGCCGGTATTTTTCTGGCCCGATGCGACGGCGGAGATCCACCGGCGGTCGCTCGAGCCGGCGCATCTCGCGCGGCTAAAGAATTTTCCGACCGGAGCGGAGGCGCGCGCGCTCGTCGACGCACTGCGGGGCAGTATCATCGCGATCTTCGGGACGCAGCAGGCGGTCCACCTCCAGCTCGGCCGCCTGTATCCGTTTGCCGAGCGGATCGACCCGACGGCACTGTCGCTGCTTCGCGCAGTCAAGGCGGTGGTCGACCCCGACGGGCGGATGAACCCCGGCGCGCTCGGCCTGTGACGTACGCCGCGCTTGCATTCCAGCTGACCGCGCGCTCGGTCGAAAATTGCGCCGACCGACCGGCGGCGCGGGCCCAGATGATCGGGCACATCGCCGATATCGGTTTGCAGCTGGCGGCGACGCGGATCTTTATCGAGCAGTTCGGCGGCGCGCCCCTGCGCCTCGTCGTCCTGCCCGAATATCTCCTGACGAGCTTCCCCGGGCGGATCGGGATTGCCGACTTCGCCGACAAGGCGGCGCTCGAGGTCGATGGTCCCGAATATGCTGCGCTCGGGGCGATTGCCGCGACGCAGCGGCTGTTCCTCGCGGGCAACGCCTATGAGGTCGATGCCCACTTCCCCGGACTCTATTTTCAGACGAGCTTCGTCGTCGCGCCGTCGGGCGACGTCGTCCTCCGCTATCGCCGCCTCAATTCGATGTTCGCGCCGACTCCGCACGACGTCTGGACACGCTATCTTGACCGATACGGCATCGACGGCGTGTTTCCGGTCGCGCGGACCGAGATCGGCAATCTCGCGGCGATCGCCAGCGAGGAGATCGTCTATCCCGAAATCGCGCGCGCCCACGCACTTCGCGGAGCCGAGGTCTTCGTTCATTCGTCGAGCGAGATCGGCTCTCCGCTGGCGACGCACAAGGCGCTGGCCAGGCGCGCGCGGGCGTTCGAGAACCTCGCTTATGTCGTTTCCGCGAACACTGCCGGCATCGCCGGCACGACGATGCCGCTCGCGTCCGCCGATGGTAATTCGGCAGTGGTCGACTGGAAGGGCGCAGTGCTCGCCGAGTCCAATCCGGGCGAGACCTTCACCGCGTTCGCCGACATCGACCTCCACGCCCTCCGCGCCGCGCGGCGCAAGCCCGGCATGACCAACTACCTCGCCCGTCAGCGGACCGAGCTGTTCGCCGCCGCTTACTCCGGGGCGACCCACCAGCGCGCCGACAGCCTTCACGAGGCGACCCCCGACCGCGACCATTTCCGCCGCATCCACGACGCGACCATCGAGCGGCTGGCCAGGGAGGGCCTGATATGACCGATGTCCCGCCGCCATACAGCGCCGTCGCGCGCCACGGCATGTTTCCGACTCCCGACCACGACGAGGCTGCGCGCTTCAACTTCCTCGCCGGCTTCAACAAATATCTGAGCGCGGGGATCGGCGCGGGGAACGCGCGGGCCTATGCGGGCCGTGTGCTTCCGGGGTTCGTCGTCGAGAACGGGCGCGAACCAGTCGACCGCTTCGAGATCCGCCACGCGATGAACCGTGACCCGTGGCATCGCTTCTGGTCGGCATGCAAGCGCAACTCGATGGAGATGCGACAGCACAACGGGCGGCAGATGGTGCTCCGTCAACTCGAAGAACTCGATGGGCGCGCGGCGCAGTACAATGCCGCGCGCGACACGCTGGTGCTCGACGACACCGTCGCCGTGCCCCGCTATCAGCGCGCGGTCGACATCCACTGCATGCCCGGCAGCTATCACGGCGAGGAGCGACCGGGCGACGTCGCGGCGGGGGCGAATTACGACTGCGGAATGTTCGCGACCACGGGCGGCGGCCTCGGCGCGCTCAACGACGGTGGTGGGGCGGCGCTCGTCGAATGGGCGCGACGCGAGCGGCCCGGCTGGCAGCCGCGGCGCATTCTCGATATCGGGGCGACGGTAGGACACAATGTCGTGCCGCTCGCCTTCGCTTTCCCCGACGCCGAGGTGATCGCGATCGACACCGCCGCCCCGGTCCTCCGCTACGGTCATGCGCGGGCGCAGTCGCTCGGCGCGACCAACCTCCGCTTCGTCCAGATGAGCGGCGAGGCGCTCGACTTCCCCGATGGGCATTTCGATTGGGTCCAGACGACGATGTTCCTCCACGAGCTGTCGGGGACTGCGCTGCCGCGCGTCATCGCCGAGGGGGTCCGCGTCCTCGAACCCGGCGGGCTGATGCTCCACCTCGAACAACCGCAATATTCGGATGCGATGCCGCTCTACGAACAGTTCATCCGCGACTGGGACGCGTTCAACAATAACGAGCCGTTCTGGTCCGCGATGCACGGTCTCGACCTCAAGGCGATCATGCGTGCCGCCGGGCTGCCCGACGTCTTCGTCGCCGGGGTCCGCGCAGTCGTCGACGAAAACGTCTTTCCCGATCAAAGCAAGCAGGTCGAGGATCACGGCCGCGCTGCCGTGTGGAACGCCTATGGCGCGTGGAAGCCCGTCGCCGGATGACCGACGACATCGACTGGATCGACCGCGCGGGCGCGCGCGCCAAAGGCAAGCGCCCGGCGTATTTCGATGCGCCCGAGCAGGATCGGACACTGTCGATCGTGCTGGCCCTCGTCGCCGAAGTATCGGCGCTGCGCGAGCGGATCGATACGGTCGAACGGTTGCTCGACACGAATGGTACGATCCGGCGCGGCGACATCGAAGCCTATTCGCCCGACGCCAGCGCGGCTCGCGAACGCGGCATTCTCGTCAAGGCCTATATCGCGCGCGTGATGCGCGGTCTGACGCAGGAGATGGAGGCGATGGCGACTCTTGAACCGAGCGTCGAGACCGTCAGCCGCGAATTGCGCGACCTGTGACCGGCCAAGCTCATCGATCGGTGCGCGGACGGGTCAGCTACACCTCGAAAAAGCCCGATCGCCTCGACACCGAGCGCGGCCGCGAGTGGTTCGCTTTCACCCACCACGCCGACGGCGGCGTGGTTCTCCGCGCGCAATGCGAAATCGACGAACCCGCGCCGACGGTGCTGCGGGACGTCATCCTGTCGCTCGGACCCGACGGACGCGCCCGCAATCTGCACGTCCACCTCGTCGTCGGCGACAGGCCGATGGGGTCGGGCTGGTTCGACGTCGCCTACCGCGACGACGGCGGCACGGTGACTTGCGAGAGCAACAGCCCGGCGCTCGGGCGGGTATCGCAACGCGTCGATTTTACCGGACCGCTCGCTGGCTTCGGGACGCATCCAATCGTCGGCGACGGTTACCTTACGAGGTGCATGAACACTGCGCGCGGCCCGCACCGGCGTGAAATCCGCGTCTTTCTCCCCTCGCCCGACCATCGCGGCGCGACGCCGCCGCTGATTGCCGAGCATCGCATCGGCCTCGAATATCTCGGGGATGAAAGCGTCACGGTTCCCGCCGGAACGTTCGCGTGCCGCCACTTTCGCTTCGTCGACGACGTGACAGGCGGCGGGATGGGCGGGGTCGAACACCCGGCATATGATCTATGGGTGACTGCCGATGACGACCATCTGTTCGTTCAGGGCGGTGTCGGCGGGTATATGGCGACGTGGTACGCGCTCGTCGAAGTGACGCGATGAGCCGGTTGCAGCGCTCGATCCTGTATCTACCGGCGGCCAACGCCCGCGCGATCGTCAAGGCGCGGACGCTCGACTGCGACGCCGTGATCCTCGACCTTGAGGACGCCGTCGCGCCGGCGATGAAGGACAACGCGCGCGACGCGGCGGTGGCGGCAGCTGGCGACGACTGGGGCCATCGCGAACTGCTGGTGCGCGTCAACGCTCTGACGTCGCGCTGGTCGGAGGCCGACTTCGCCGCGGTCGCGAAAAGCGACTTTGCCGGGATCGTAGTGCCGAAGGTCGACAGCGCGGCCGACGCGCTGGCCGCGGTGTCGCGCGCGCACGGGCGACCGGTTTGGGCGATGATCGAAACGCCCCGCGGGGTGCTCGCCGCCGCCGACATTGCCGCGGTGCAGGGGGTAATGGCGCTTGTCGCGGGGATGGCCGACCTGACCAACGACCTGCGCGCCCGCCCCGGAGCCGACCGGCTGCCGCTGCTGTATGCGCTCAGCACAATCATCGTCGCGGCGCGGGCAAGCGAGATCATGGCATTCGACGGCGTCTTCACCGATCTTACCGACGCCGACGGCCTCCACGCCGAAGCGGTCCAAGGCAGAAGCTTTGGCTTCGACGGCAAGACGTTGATCCACCCCAGCCAGATCGACACCGCAAATCACGTGTTCGGCCCCTCCCCCGCCGAGGTCGCCGACGCCGAGGAATTGATCGCAGTATACACTACCGCTGTCGCCGACGGTCGCGGGGTGACAACGCATCGCGGCAAGCTTGTCGAAATCCTCCATGTCGCCGAAGCGCGGCGGCTGCTCGCGACGGCGGCGGACATCGCCGCGCGGGCCGGCTAAAGCGGCGTCACACCCGCCATTCTTCCCAGAGTGTTTAGTCGCGAGAATTCAGCGGCCACCCTCGGCGTAAGCGGCAAGCGGCAACGGTATCGCCGTCTGGTGAAGGAGGGCGACGCGGCGCAAAAATCGCGTCAGCCCTGCTTCACCCATCCGCGACGGCCCGAGCCCCGACGCGCCGAACGACGATTTCTCGGCGTCCCACACCATGTTGGTCAGGCTGGCGTCGTTGATCGAGACCGCGCCGACATCGAGCCGGCGGGCCACCGCTGCCGCATCGTCGCCCCCGACCACCGCCGCCGACAGGCCGAACGGCCCGGCGTTGGCGATCGCGACGGCGTCGTCGACGAAATCGAAGATCGTGACCGGTACGATCGGACCGAAGGTTTCCTCGGTCAGCACGAGCGCGTCGTCGGCGACATCGACCAGCACGGTCGGGCGAAGGTAAAGACCGCCGCCCAGCGTCTCGATCGACCCGCCGGTCAGAATGCGCGCGCCTTTGGCCGTGGCGTCGGCGAGTTGCGCCGCGACGATCGCTGCCTGAGGACCGAAGATGAACGGACCGATGTCGCCCTCATCAATGTCGGGATGGTTGAGCCGCACTTTCGCTGCCGCTTTGACGAGCGCTGCAAGGAACGGTTCGGCGATGCTGCGCGCGACCAGGACGCGTTCGATCGACTGGCACGCCTGACCCGTATTGACGACCGAAGCGCGCAACGCGACGCCCGCCGCTGCGACCGGATCGGCGGTGGCGAGGACGATCAGCGGGTCTTTGCCGCCAAGTTCGAGGCTTACCGGAATGAACGCGCCCGCCGCCGCCAGTGCTACCTTGCGTCCGGTCGCAACTGATCCGGTGAAGGCGACGTAGTCGACTTGGATCACCAGCGCCGCGCCGGTCACGCCGTCGCCTTCGATCACTGCGAGCGGGACCTCGGGCACCTCGGCGAGCGCGGCAAGCAGCGGCGCGATGAAGCGCGGCGTGACCTCGGACGGCTTGACGATAACCGCACAGCCCGCGGCGAGCGCGGGGACGGCATCGATCAGCGCGAGCGTCAGCGGAAAATTCCACGGCGAAATCACGCCGACGACTGCGTACGGGACCAGCCGCGACGAAACGACGATCCCCGGCGTCGCGCTCGCTCGCGGTTCCCCGACCGCATGGGCGATGACCGACGGCGCGAGGCTGGCCCAGCGCCGGAGCAGGCGGATCGCGCCGTCGACTTCGATCCGGCTGATCTTCGCCCGACCGGTATCGACCGTGAGGGCAGCGGTAATCGCTGCCGCGTGCCGCTCGACGGCGGCGGCAAGTGCGTCGAGCGCCGCTCCCCGCGCCGTTGGCGTCGCTGCCGCCCATGCCGGTTGCCGCGCACGAAGCCGCACAACGACCGTCGCGACCCCGGCGGCGTCGAGCGGCACGATGTCGTAGTCGGCCTCGCCGGTGCGCGGATTGCGGACCCTCATCACTGTTGGGCCGACCAGTTATCGAGGATCTCGCTGCCCGTCGCGAACCACGCCTGCGGACGGTGCGCAAGGTCGGCGAGGAGCCGCTCGATCGCGCCGATGCGGTATGGCAGCGCGCTGATATACGGCGTCAGGTGGATCGGCAGCAGGCGGCCGCTCGCCTCGCTGGCGAGCCAGTCGAACGCGTCGGTTAGCTGCTCGGCGTAACTCGCCGCCGATGCCTGGCACGTACCGATGATCTGGCGGTCGCTGAGTTCGTGGTTGAGCGGCAGGTTGGCGAGGCCGTTGGCAAACCGCCACGGCAACTCGTCGTTCACCCAGTCGCAGCAGTAATCGACCCCGGCCGCCTGGAGCAGGTCGACCGTGTGCCAGCTCTGCGACCGCGCGATCGACAGCCAGCCGCGCGGGCGGGTGCCCGACACGCGCTCGATGGCGTCGAGCGATCGTGCGATCAGATCGCGCTCGTCGGCTTGCGCAAGGCCGGTCGCGATCGTGCCGTTCATATCGGTCGAATGCGCGACGATCTCATGCCCGGCGGCGACGATCTCGGCGACCAGCGACGGGTAGCGTTCGGCGATCGCCGCGTTGGTCGCGAACGACGCGCGGACCCCTGCGACCGCGAACGCTTCGAGCAGCCGCCCGACGCCGACTCGTGTCCCGTATTCGCGCGCAGTGTAGTGCCGGTAATCGGGGTACGCCGTCGCCATATGGCCCGGTGCGCAAAACGGCGTGTCCGTTGGCGTTAGCGGGAACCATTCGATGCTGACGACGACCCACACCGCGACAATCCTGCCGCCGGGCCAGAAGACTGGTGGACGTCGATGCAGCGCCGACCACGGGTAGAGATCGTGATCGTAGCCATGCCGCCGGCGCGGATAGTCGAGGTAGGCTGGATCGAGCGTCACCGGGTCGCCCTATACGCGTCGGCGATCTCGCCAGCGCGCGCGATCCACGCGCGGTCGTCGCCGGCGATATGCGCGAGCACCGACTCGAACGCGGCGATCCGGTGCGGCTGACCGATCAGATACGCGTGAAGGGGGATGCACATGACCGTCCCGCCCTCGACCGCGAGCCGTTCATACTGGTCGATCAACGCGCGCGCATAGTCGCGCGGGCTCATATTGTAGATGAAGAAGCCGTAATGGTCGTTGACCTCGAGGCTGTACGGGATCGAGATCAGGGCGCCGGTCTTCGTCCGCACCGGCAGCGGGCGGTCGTCGTGATACAGGTCGCAGGTATAATCGAGCCCGGCCTCGGCGATCAGGTCGAGAGTGTTCTCGGTGTGGGTCAGCGCCGGGGCGAGCCAGCCGCGGATCGTCTGCCCCGTCGCTTCGCGGACGGTGCGGATCGAATCGGCGACGATCGCGCGTTCCTGATCCTCGCTCATGCCGTAGGCGTAGCGCGTGTTGTAGATGCCGTGGCTGAAGAATTCCCACCCGCGCGCGTTCGCGTCGGCGACGACCTCGGGGTGGTGCTGGCACAGCGCGACCGACAGCGACACCGATCCCGGGAAGCCGTGACGCGTCATCGCGTCCGCCATCCGCCAATGCGACACACGGTTGGCATGGTCGCGGTGGCTATAGCCGACGACGTCGGGGTGTGGGCGGGCCCAGCTTTTGCGCAGCGGGTGCGCCGGCGGGTCGATCTCGTAATATTCGAGATTCGGCGCGATCCAGACCGCGACGCGCTTGCCGTCGGGCCAGATTCCCTGCGGCCGGTCGCGGAATGCGGCGAAGTCGTACAGGCCGGGGTCGGCCTTCACCTACCGGCGAACCACGCGTCGACCTCTGCCACGGGGACGACATCGGCGTATTTCAATTGGAGGTCGGTAAGGTTCGCCCAATGATAGCTCGCGAGCTTGTCGGCGGTCGTCTCGAGTGGGACGATCGTCCGGTAACCGTGGCTGAGCGCGTCGACCGCGGTCGCACGGACACACCCCGACGTGCTGCCCCCGGTGACGACGACGGTATCGACCTTATGCCACACCAGTAGGCTCGCGAGCTGGGTCTCGAAGAACGCCGACGGCATCCGCTTGGTGAACTGGGTATCATTCTGGTGGATATCGCAGTGATCGTCGTAGGCATGGCGACGGTCGCCGGGCTTGATGTTCTGGAGCGAGTCGGGGGTATCGGTCCGAGTCCCCCAGACGCCCGCGTCGCTCGCGTCTGCCGCATAGCCGACCCGGCTCCAGACGACCGGCATCCCCGCCGCGCGCGCCGCGGCGCTGATGCGGTTGACGTGCTCGATCTGCCGCGGGTCAGTTTCGTATGCGGTCTTGAACTCGTCGATCCGGGTGTAGGCGCACTGGAAGTCGACGTTGACGATCGCGATGCGGGCACCAAAGCCGAAGCGTGCGCGCGCCGGATTGGCCATGACGTCGTCGAAGATCTGCTTCGCCGTCCGCCCGTCGTCGATCATGCGCGTGCCGATGTTCATCGCCGCCACTTAGCCCGCGACGATTTCGCTTGTCGAGAGCAACTTGTCCGGACAAATTGCCCGGAGTGATCACGCGCCATTTCATCGACGTCGGCACCCGCCGCGTGCATTACCGCCGCGCCGGGACGGGGCCGGTATTGCTGATGGCGCACCAGAGTCCGCGATCGTCGGTAGAATACGCGCCACTGATGCAGCGATGGAGCAAACACTTCACCTGCATCGCGCCCGACACGCCTGGGTTCGGCCAGTCCGATCCGCTCCCCGGCGACCCTGAGATCGACGATTTCGGCGATGCGATTATCGCGTTGCTCGACGCGCTCGGCCTCGACACCGTCGGTGCGTACGGCTTCCATTCGGGCGGCATCATCCTGATGAACGCGTTCAAGCGCCACCCGACACGCTTCACCACCCTCGGCTGCGGCGGTTATGCAATCTGGACACCGGTCGAGATGGCGCTGTTCGGCGCATCGTACCTGCCGCCGTTCGAGGCGTCGGCATACGGCGAACATCTGATGTGGTTGTGGCACCGCATCCTCGAACAGAGCTGGTTCTTCCCGTGGTTCGCGACCGACGATGCGCATCGCCTGACGGGTGCGCACGCCGATCCGGAACGAGTCGACGCGGTCGTTCGCGACATGCTCGATTCGGGCGCGGCGTACCGGGCCGGTTATGGCGCGGTGCTGCGCGCGTCGCGCGACATCCCGGCCCCCAACGCGGTGACGCCGCCGGTGTTGATCGCCGCCTACGACGGCGACCCGCTGCAGACGCATATCGACCGGCTTGACCCACTGCCCGCGGGGTGGCGCGCCGAGAAAGTGCCGACCCCGACGGCACTGGAAGCCGCGATGTTGGCGTTCCTACTGGCGCACCCGGCGACGTCGACGGTGCTGCCTGAAGCCGCCGATGCAGGGTTCGTTCACCTCATCGCCGGGGGCTTCGACGGACTGATCCACTGGCGCGGGACGCGTAACCACGATCTCACCGTTCATCCGCCGGGCGGATCGATCGACACGCTCGCCGCCTATTCGCTGGCGATCGACCTTCCCGGGCATGGCCTTAGCGCTCCGTGGCCCGACGCACCGACGACACGGGCGCCGTGGGCCGCGGTGATCGATGCGGCGGCGAGAGCGCTGGAGGCTCGCGCGGTTCACCACGTGGCGTCACCCCGCGGCGACCCGGCACGGCTGTTTCCCGACCTGACCCCCGATCGTTTCGGTGCCTACTTGGCCCGCGCGTGGGGCATCGTGCGTGCGCAAGTCGTGTACGCGCCGTGGTACGATGCCAACGCCGACCACGCGCGCGCATTTGACCCCGCGGAGCTCGCCCCGGCTCGCCTCGCGATCACGATGCGCGCTCTGCTTCGCGCCACGGCCGCGCGCGCCTATAGTCTTGCATTAGGAGAGAACGATGGGAATTCGTGAGGACATGCCGCTGCTCGCTCGCCACGAGGGTGTATGGGACGGCTCGTATAAGTATTACAACGCGGCAGGCACGCTCGTCGACGAACATACCTCACGGCTGTTCTGCCGCTTCGTCGATGGGCCGATGCCGTACCACCAGACCAATTATTACACTTGGGCCGACGGCCGCCACGAGGTGCGCGATTTCCCAGCGACGTACCGCGACCAGCGCGTGTGGTGGGACAATGACCTGATCAAAGGCTCGGCTTGGGAAGTCGGCGAGGATGCCAACTGTCGCGCGATGATGTTGACGTGGGAGCGCACCGGCGATCCCGCTCTTTATCTCTACGAGATGATCCAGATCGCCGACGACGGCGCGACGCGGTGCCGGACGTGGCACTGGATCCGCAGCGGGCGGCTCGAGACGCGGACCGCGATCGAGGAGCGCTTCGTCACGCGCGACTGGCGGAGCCTCGAACCCTGACCGCGCCGCGCACCCCGGCAACGACGCTGTTTGCCAAATTATGGGATGCGCATGTGGTCGCGCCGATCCCCGGCGGGGCACTGATCGCGGTCGACCGCCTGTTTCTCCACGAGCGGATGGGATCGGTCGCGTTGCAGGCGCTTGCCGCCAGCGGCCGCAAGGTCGCCGATCCTAAACGGGTGTTCGCGACGATGGACCATATCGTCGACACCCGCCCCGGGCGCACCGGGACACTCGTCGCCGGGGGGCAGGCGTTTCTCGACGCGACGCGAACAATGACGCGCGCCGCTGCAATACGCCTGTTCGATATCGGCGACGCCGACCAGGGCATCGTCCACGTCATCGGCCCCGAACTCGGCTTGGCGCTCCCCGGCAGCACGATCGCCTGCCCCGACAGTCATACGTGTTCGCAGGGCGCGATCGGCGCCTTTGCATGGGGGATCGGCAGTTCCGACGCCGAACACGCGATGGCGACGGGCACGATCCGGATGCAACGCCCGCGAACGATGCGGATCACCGTTACCGGGCGGTTGACGGCGACGGCTAAAGACCTCGCGCTCCACATCATTGCCGCCCACGGTGCCGACGGCGGTCAGGGGTTTGCCGTCGAATATGCCGGCGATACGGTCCGCGCGATGGACGTCGAGGCGCGCCTGACGCTCTGCAATATGTCGACCGAATTCGGCGCGGTGACGGCGACGATCGCGCCCGACGATACGGTGATCGACTGGCTGCGCGGCCGCGAATTCGCACCCAAGGGTGCGCTGTGGGACCGCGCCGTTGCCGCTTGGCGGACGCTGGCAAGCGACGAAGGTGCGACCTTCGATCGTGAGATCGCGATCGACGCCGCGACGGTCGCGCCGATGATCAGCTGGGGGACGTCGCCCGAGCAGTCGGTTGCGTTCGGCGCTGTCGCCAGCTCGAACGCCTATATGTCTGTCACGGGAACGGTCGCTGGACTGCCGATCGACGTCGCCTTCATCGGCAGTTGCACGAACGGCCGCCTGTCCGACCTCCGTCGCGCCGCCGCCCTGCTTGGCGGACGCCACGTCGCGCCGGGAGTGCAGGCCCTCGTGGTGCCCGGATCGAGCGCGGTCAAGCGCGCCGCCGAAGCCGAGGGGCTCGATCGTATCTTCATTGCCGCCGGGTTCGAATGGCGTGAAAGCGGCTGCGCGATGTGCTTCAACGCGGGCGGCGAAACCTTCGCGCCCGGCAGCCGCGTCGTCTCGTCGACCAATCGCAACTTTGAGGGCCGCCAAGGTCCCGGCGTCCGCACCCATATCGCCAGCCCCGAAACCGTCGCCGCGAGCGCGGTCATGGGGGTTCTCACCGACCCCCGCCGCCTCAGCGCACCGAGCCTCGCCGCATGACCGTATTTCCGCCCGTGACGACCGTCACTGCACGCCCCGCGCCGCTTCGCCGCGACAACATCGACACCGACGCGATCATCCCGTCGCGCGAAATCACGAGCGTCGGCAAGACCGGGCTTGCCGCGGGGCTGTTCGCCGGCTGGCGCTACCGGGCGGGAACGCGCGATCCCGACCCGGACTTCGTCCTCAACGACCCGCGCTACGCCGGGACGGCGATCCTGCTCGGCGGCCCGAACTTTGGCTGCGGGTCGAGCCGCGAGCATGCGGTCTGGGCGCTCCACGAATATGGGGTGCGCGTGGTGATCGCCCCCGGCTTCGCGCCGATCTTTGCCGCCAATTGCGTCCGCAACGGCGTCTTACCGCTCGTCCTCGACGCGGCGTTCGTGGACGCCCCACTGACGGTCGACCTAGCGGCCCAGACGGTCGTTCAGGAGGAGCGCGTCTGGACCTTCGCTATCGCCGCCGAGGCCAAAACGATGCTGCTCGGCGGGCTCGACGCGATCGATCTGACGCTGAACGATGCACCCGCGATCAGCGACTGGACCGCGCGCGACCGCGTGGCGCGACCGTGGATCTATATCGCGGCGGCTGTGTGAGGCCGATCCTCATTTCCGAAGTCGGTTTGCGCGACGGGCTTCAGTCGATAGACCGCGTCATGCCGCTCGCGGCCAAGCAGGCGTGGATCGCCGCCGAAGCCGCGGCCGGGGTGCGCGAGATCGAGGTCGGCAGCTTCGTTCCCGCCGCACTGCTGCCGCAGATGGCCGACACGGCGGCGCTCGTCGCCTTCGCGCGGACGATCCCTGGCCTGACCGTCGGCTCGCTCGTGCCGAACGCGCGCGGGGCCGAGCGCGCGGTCGCGGCCGGGGTCCACGCGGTCTCGATGCCGTTCTCGATGTCGGAAACCCACAGCCTGAAGAACGTCCGAAAGGACCACGCCGCGGTCCTTGACGAGATTGCTGCCACCGCGCGGATCGCCGACGCCGCCGGCGTCCACTTCGCCGTCGGCCTGTCGACCGCGTTCGGCTGCACCTACGAAGGGCATGTCCCCGGGGATCGCGTCGCCCGGCTCGCCGAAGCGGCGCTCGCCGCAGGCGGGCGCGAGTTCAGTCTATCCGATACGACCGGCTACGCCGACCCGACGCAGGTCCGACGGCTGATTCGGCGCGTGCGCGAAGCGGTTGGGTCGGCGTTGACGACGCTCCACCTCCACAACACGCGCGGGCTTGGTCTCGCCAACGTCGTCGCGGGCCTCGACGAGGGGATCACGACGTTCGACGCCTCGCTCGGCGGTCTTGGTGGCTGCCCGTTCGCGCCCGGCGCGTCGGGCAACATCGTCACCGAGGACCTCGCCTTCATGCTGCACGCGATGGGCTACGCCACGGGCATCGACCTCGATCGTCTGTTCGCGGTGCGCGCGATTGTCGCCGCCGCGCTGCCCGGCGAGCCGCTTTACGGCTTTATGCCCGACAGCGGCCTCCCGCTTGGGCTGGCGGAGCGGATGGCATGAGCACGACCCCGCTGGCGGGCCTGACCGTCGTCGAATTCACCCACATGGTCATGGGACCGGCGGCCGGCGGAATTCTTGCCGCGCTCGGAGCCGAGGTAACCCGCGTCGAGCCGCCGGGCGGCGACCCGACGCGGCGCCTGATCGGTTCCGGAGCCGGCTATTATGCGATGTACAATCGCCACAAGGCGAGCGTCACCCTCGACCTCAAGACCCCCGACGGGGTCGCGGCGGCACGCGGCCTGATCGCATCCGCCGACATCCTCGTCGAAAATTTCCGCCCGGGCGCGCTCGACCGGCTCGGCCTCGGCTACGCCGCGATGGCGATCGTCAACCCGCAGCTGATCTATTGTGCGCTGAAGGGCTTCCTCCCCGGGCCGTACGAGGACCGTACCGCGCTCGACGAGGTCGCGCAGATGATGGGCGGCCTCGCCTACATGACCGGCCCACCGGGGCGTCCGTTGCGGGCGGGGGCGAGCGTAATCGACGTTACCGGCGGCATGTTCGGAGTTATCGCGATCCTCGCCGCCGTCGCCGAGCGCCACCGCACCGGGCGCGGGCAGGCGGTCGCGGCGTCGCTGTACGAGACGACCGCCTACCTTGTCGGGCAGCACATGGCGCAGTTCGCAGTTACCGGGGCGGCCGCCGCGCCGATGCCGGCGCGCGTCTCGTCATGGGCGATCTACGATGTCTTCGCTACCCGCGACGAGCCGATCTTCATCGGCGTCGTCAGCGACGGGCAGTGGCCGGTGTTCTGTCGCCTGTTCGGCTTCGCTGATTTCGCCGCCGACGCCACCCTTGCGCGCAACAATGACCGCGTTCGCGCGCGCGACCGGGTCCTGCCGCCGGTCCGCGCGAGGCTCGCGGCGATGACCCGCGCCGAAGTCGAGGCGGTGCTCGACGGGTCGGGCCTGCCGTTCGCGCCGATCCGCCGCCCCGAGGACCTGTTCGACGATCCCCACCTTCAAGCCGGGGGCCTCGAGGACGTCGTCCTGCCCGACGGAAGCTCGACGACGCTCCCGGCGCTACCGGTGTCGTTCGGCGGCGCGCGGACGACGCGCGCGGCGCGCCTGACGGCGGTGGATTGAGCCCGCACCGCCGCGCCCGATCAAGGGGATGATGTTGCGCGGCCGACCGCCCCCGCACGGCAAATGATCCGGACTAGGCGATCGCCGCCGCCTCGATCAGCAGAACTTGGCAGTTGGCAATCCCCGCGCGCAGCTTTTTGACTTCGGCGTATTCGGGCGAATTCCAGAATCCGAGCGCGCTCGCCGTGTCGGGCCATTCCGAGATCACCATCGACGCACCGCCGCCGAAATCGCCCTCCAGCAAAACTGCACCCGGTGCGCGTAGGACATATCGCCCGCCGAAACGCGCTACCAGCGCCCCCGCCGCGCTCCCGTAACCCGCGATGAAGGCGTCGCGGTCGGCGATCGCCGCCACGACCACCATGTATGCGGCCATTAGAACCGGTAGCCGATCGTCGCTCCGATTTCGCGGCGGTCGGCCCCTTGGACAAGCGGCGACGACACCGAATAGTTCGTCGAGTCGAAAAAGCGAACCCCCGCCACCGGGCGGTCGT
>JBBSFF010000002.1:0-26480 GCA_038238995.1 Sphingomonadales bacterium | reverse complement strand
GTTGCTCGCGATCAACCACCTCGAAGGCCACGCGCTGTCGCCGCGGCTGATCGACCCCGACCTCGGCTTTCCGTACCTGCTGCTGCTGGTATCGGGCGGGCATTGCCAGCTGCTCGCGGTCGACGGCGTCGCGCGCTACCGGCGGCTGGCGACGACGATCGACGATGCGGTCGGCGAGGCGTTCGACAAGGTGGCGAAGCTGCTCGGGCTCGGCTTTCCTGGTGGCCCGGCGGTCGAGGCGGCGGCGCGCGCGGGTGATGCGGCGCGGTTCAAGCTGCCGCGCCCGCTGCTCGGCTCGCCCGAACCGCATTTCTCGTTCGCTGGGTTGAAGTCGGCGGTGCTGCGCGCGCGCGACGCACTACGGGTGCCGCTCACCGCGACCGACGCCGCCGATCTCGCCGCCGGGTTCCAGGCGGCGGTGGTCGATTGCCTCGTCGACCGCACACGGCGTGCCGCCGACGCGATGCCCGAGGCAATCGCGCTCGTCGTCGCCGGAGGTGTCGCCGCGAACGGCGCGATCCGCGGCGCGATGACCGCGCTCGCCGCGCATCGGGGCCTGAAGTTCGTCGCGCCGCCGCTGTGGCTGTGCACCGACAACGCCGCGATGATCGCGTGGGCGGGGGCCGAACGCCTCGCGCTCGGGCTGATCGACGGGCTCGACGCCGTCGCGCGCCCGCGCTGGCCGCTCGACCCCGCCGCCGAGCCGGTGCGCGGCGCAGGGGTCAAGGCGTGAGGCTGACGACGATCGGCGTCGTCGGCGGCGGCGCGTGGGGGACCGCGCTCGCCAGCCTCGCGGCGGCGGACGGCGCGCGGACTCCGATCTGGGCGCGCGAGGCCGAGGTCGTCGCCGCAATCAACGCCGACCACGCCAACCCGATGTTCCTGCCCGGCATCGCGCTGTCCCCCGCGATCGAAGCGGTGGCGACGCTCAATGCGATGGCGGACGCCGACGTGCTGCTGATCGTCACCCCGGCGCAGGCGATGGGGACGGTGCTTGCAGGGTTGACGGGGCAGGCTCCCCGCCCGCTCGTGCTGTGCGCCAAGGGCATCGCGCCGGGGGGGCGGTCGATGGCCGAGGTCGCCGCCGCCATGCTTCCCGGCTGGCCGATCGCGGTGCTGTCGGGGCCGACGTTCGCGCGCGAGGTTGCCGCCGGCCTGCCGACGGCGGTGACGCTCGCCTGCGCCGACGCAGCGCTTGGCCGTGCTTTGTGCCAACGCCTCGCGCGGCCCGCCTTCCGCCCGTATTGGAGCGCCGATGTCACCGGGGCATGCATCGGCGGCGCGGTCAAGAACGTGCTTGCGATCGCGTGCGGGATCGTCGCGGGCCGCCGCCTCGGCGACAATGCCCGGGCGGCGGTGATCACGCGGGGGTTTGCCGAGATGCTCCGCTATGGGCTGGCGTGCGGGGCCGAGGCGGCGACGCTCGGCGGGCTGTCGGGGCTCGGCGACCTCGTGCTGACCTGCACCGGGACGGCGTCGCGCAACTTCGCGCTCGGGTTCGCGCTTGGCGAAGGACGGCCCGCCGCGACTGGGCGGACCATCGCCGAGGGCGCAGCGACCGCGCCGGTCCTCGCGGCGGCGGCGGCGGCGCGCGGCGTCGACATGCCGATCGTCGCGGCGGTCGCGGGGTTGCTCGACGGTGCGATGACCGTCGACACGACGATCGCACGCCTGCTCAGCCGCCCCTTGCGCGCCGAAGTCTAGAAATCGACCGCGACGCCGCGGCGTTCCCAGTCGCCGTAGCGCACCGGGTCGGGGCCATCGCGCCCGCCGATCTCGGGCGTGGGCTGCGCCGGGTCCATCTCGGGTTCGGGGGCGCCGGGGACGGGCAGTTCGGGTGGCTGCTCCGACGGCAGCAACGGTTCGGGCATGTCGGGTATCGAGGCCATTGCGCTTCTCCGGCGGATGGATTGAAGTGCCGTCGATATAAGATGCGGGGAGGCGGGTTCAAATGACCGATCTGAACGGGCGGGCGATCGCGGTGACCGGTGCGGGCAGCGGGATCGGGCGCGCACTCGCGCTGCTGCTGGCGAAAAAAGGCGTCCGCCTCGCGCTCGCCGACAAGGACGCGACCGGCCTCGCCGAGACCAAGACACTGCTCGGCAATTCGCCCGCGACGGCGACCGTCCTCGACGTCACCGACGATGTCGCGCTCAAGGCGTGGATTGACGAAGCCGCGCGCGAGTATGGCGGCCTAGACGGCATCGTCAACAACGCAGGGCTGACGGTGGTCGCACCGTTCGCCGACACGCCGGTCGCCGACTTCGACCGGGTGATGGACGTCAATTTCGGCGCGGTCGTCGCGGGGTGCCGCCACGCGTTGCCGCATCTGCGCGGACGCGACGCGGGGTGGATCGTCAACGTGTCGAGCGTGTTCGGGATGATGGGCTATCCCGGCCAGTCGGCGTACAACGCGTCGAAATTCGCCGTGCGCGGCCTGACCGAGGCGCTTCACCTCGAACTCGCGCAGTCCGATCCGCACATCCGCGTGATCCGCGTCCACCCCGGCGGGATCAAGACCAACGTCGTCCGCAATGCCAAGTTCATCAACACGATGCCGGGGCAGGACGGCGCGCTGGACAACGCCGCCGCGTTCGAGAAGGCGGCACGGACGACCCCCGACCAAGCCGCCGCGACGATCGTCACCGGCATGGAGCAGGGCAGCCACCGCGTCTTGATCGGCGCCGACGCGAAGATGATCGACCGGCTGACGCGGCTGTTCCCGGTGACGTACTTCAAGCGGATGAACACGTTTTTCGGCGGGCAGTAGCCGCGCGGAGCCTCACGCGGCGATGCTCGGTCGCGCTGCAACCCGGTCGAACCAGTCGCGCAGGACCGGGCAGGCGTCGAGCGTCGCGATCCCGACCGCGCGGGCGAAGTCGAGCGAGGTCCACAGCGCGATGTCGGCGATCGTGAAGTGGTCGCCCGCGACGAAGCCGCCGGGCGCGATCTGCCCGTCGAACCACGCCAGCGCAGCCGCGACCTTCGCCCGGTTGCTCTCGCCGAAGTCGGTGTATTGCGGCACGACGACGACGGCGGTCAGCGGGTGGGTGTGCATCCAGACCATCGCCAGCGGCACGCCGAGAACCGTTTCGACGCGGCGCAGCGCCATGTCGACGAGCGCGCGGTCGAGCGCGTCGGTGCCGAACAACGGCGGCTCGGGGTAAAGCGCGTCGAGGTAGCGGCAGATCGAAATGCTTTCGGCGATCACCGTGCCGTCGTCGAGTTCGAGCGCCGGGACCTGCCCGCGCGGATTCTTCGCGACGAAGGCGGGGGCCTTGTGCTCGGCCTTGAAGATCGCGAGGTTGATGACCGGGATGGTCACGCCCTTTTCGGCGAGGAAGATCGTTACCCGGCGCGGATTCGGCGCGGGCGCGGCGGCGCTCCAGAGCATCATGGTTTCGGCTCTCCCTCGAGCAGCGTCTTCGCAGCCGCTTCGGGCGACGACTTGTCCGATTCGCGGTCGACGAGCAAGTTCGCCCGCCGCATCGATTCGACGCCGATCGACCCGACGAGCGGGCGCAGCGCCGCGTCGAGCGCGCCGTCCTTCGCCCGAGCGGGCGACACGAGCAACAGCGCATCGTACGCCGGGATCGCCCCCTTCGGGTCGGTCAGCACGACGAGGTCCTGCGCCGCGATCCGCCCGTCGCTCGAAAACGCCGAGATGACGTCGGCCTCGCCGCTCGCGAGCGCGCGGTACATGAAGGTCGGCTCGAACGACTTTTTCGCTTTGAAATCCAGCCCGTACGCGTCGCGAATTCCCGCCCATTCGGGGCGCGACAGGAATTCGATATCGGCACCCAGGGTAAGCGTCGGCGCGGCGCGGGCGAGGTCGGTGATCGACACAAGGTGCAGCCGGGTCGCGAGGTCGCGACGGACGGCGAGGACATAGGCGTTTTCGAAACCGAGCGGGCCGACGACCCCGACGCCGTATTTCGCGTGCAGCTCGGTACCAAGGCGTTCGAGCATCGCCGCACGCGGGCGTTTTTCGCTGTGCCCGAGGATGCCGGTCCACAGCGTCCCGGCGTAATCGACATAGACATCGATATCCCCGCCCGCGAGCGCGCGAAACGCGACCGCAGAGCCCAGCCCGGTCCGTTGCGTTACGACGCGCGGGGCGAGTTGCGCGGCGATGAGATCGGCGAGGATGTACTGCTCGGAGAAGTTCTTCGCGCCGACGACCACCGGCGTTACCGGCGTCGCAGCCCCGAGCTGCGGCACGACCGCGACCGCGCCGATCAGCGCGAGACCGAACGCTCCGGCGAGCATCCGCGCGCGCGATCCGCTGCCGAGCCCCGCTTCGACCAGCCCGAGCAGCGCGTCGACCGCAACCGCGAGCCCCGCCGCCGCGCCGCAGCCGACGAGCACCGCGACCCAGTTCTCGGTCTGCAGCCCGGCGAAGATAAAATCGCCGAGGCACGCCGCGCCGACCGCCGTCGCCAGCGTCGCCGCGCCGATCGTCCACACCGCCGCCGTTCGCACCCCCGCCATGATCACCGGCGCGGCGAGCGGAAGCTCGACCTGGACCAGCCGCTGGCGCGGGGTCATGCCGACGCCGTTCGCCGCTTCGACGATGTCGCGGTCGACCCCCATCAGCCCGTTCAGCCCGCCGCGTAGCAGCGGCAGCAGCGCGTAGAGCGTCAGCGCGAGCAGCGCGGGCAGGAAGCCGAGTACCGGCAGCGTGCCGCCGGTGACGCCGCGCACCGCGAGCAGCGCCGGGTAGAACAATGCGAGCAAGGCCAGCGCCGGGATCGTCTGAACGAGCCCCGCGGCTGCGAGCGCCGCCCAGCGGAGGCCGGGCCGGGTCCGCGTCAACAGCACGAGCGGCGCGGCGACGACGATCGCGAGGCCGAGCGCGGCGGCGCTGAGCGTGACGTGCGCGGCGAGTTTGACCGGCAGGTCGGCAAGCGCGGCGGTGAGCGCGGGGTTCATCCGAGCATCGCCGCGAGGCGTTCGGCCTGACGGCGTGGCGCGGCGATCATCGCCGCGACTTCGGGGTCCGCGTGGCCGCGCAGCAGTTCCGCCGGGGTCGCGTCGGCGGCGATCCGTCCGCCCGCGACGACGATGACCCGGTCGGCGAGGAGCAGCGCCTCCTGCATGTCGTGGGTGACGACGACGCTCGTCAGGCCGAGATCGTCGTGGAGGCCGCGATAGCTCGTCGCCAGCGCCTCGCGGGTCAGCGGGTCGAGCGCGCCGAACGGTTCGTCCATCAGCACGATCTTCGGGCGCGCGGCGAGCGCGCGGGCAACGCCGACGCGCTGCCGCTGACCGCCCGACAGCGCGGCGGGTGCACGTCTGCCGAGGTTCGGGTCGAGGTCGACCAGCCGCAACAGTTCGTCGACCCGCGCGGCGATATCGGCGACGCTCCAGCCGAGTAGGCGGGGCACGGTGGCGATGTTCGCGGCGACGCTGAGATGCGGGAACAGGCCGATACCCTGGAAAACATAGCCGATGCCGCGGCGGAGGTCGGGTGGGGCGACATCGCGGACGTCGCGTCCGTCGACGCTCACGATGCCGCTGTCGGCGTCGGTCAAGCGGTTGATCAGCTTGAGCAGACTCGTCTTGCCGGACCCCGATGCGCCGACCAACGCGACGAAGCTGCCGCTCGCGATGTCGAGCGTGACATGGTCGACGGCGATCGTCGCGCCGAAGCGCTTGGTCACATCGGCGAAGGCGATCGCGGGGGGCACGGCGTGAACTTACGCAGCCCGCCCGACCCAATGCAACGCCGCGCCGTTCGCCGCGAGCCAGCCGCGCGCCGCCTTGAGATCGCCGTCGGTCAGGTCGGTCGCGAGCCGCCAGAATTCGCGGCCATGGTTGGGGTGGACGAGATGCGCGACTTCGTGGGCGACGACCGATTGGCGCACGCCGGGGGGTGCGAGGATCAGCCGCCAGCTATAGGCAATCGCCCCCGACGCCGAGCAGCTGCCCCACCGCCCGGCCGGATCGCGGACAGCGATTCCAGTAACTTGGCGGTCGATCCGCGCGGCGACGGCGTGCGTTGTCGCGGCCATGTCGGCGAGCGCGGCGGCGCGGAGCCAGCGGAGCGTCCGCCCCGGCACGATCGCTTCGGGGCCGCCGATAACGAGCCGATCGCCGTCGCGCCGGACGCTGCGCGGATGCGCCGAACTCCAGTCGATCCAAAGACTTGCCCCGTCGAACGGGATCGCCGCGCCGGGCACGAACGGCACCGCCACCGGCCATTTCGCCACCCGCGCCGCGATCCAGCCTTGGTGCGCGGCGAGGAATTTCTCGGCGTCCCCCACCCGCGCACGCGCGGGTAGCACGACCCGCACCACACCGCGCACGGCGTCCGCACGCAATGTCAACCGTCGCGCCCGCGGGCTTCGTGCGATCACGACGGGCACCTCACGCCCGGCGAAGCTAAAGCGGTTCGTCGATGACATGGTTTTCGAGGTCGCCGGCGACATTCTCGCTGATCGTCCAGCCGCGCACCGACACGCCGGCGCGGTGGACCGAGTCGGGGTCGCCCGAGACGAGCGGATGCCAGTCGGCCAGCCCCTGGCCGCGATGAACGCGGAGATAGCCGCAGGTCGACGGCAGCCAGTCGATCGTTTCGAGCTTGGCGGGCGTCAGCCGGACGCATTCGGGAACGTGCGCCTTGCGGTTGCGATAGTCCTTGCACTGTCCCGTCGCGCCGTCGAGCAGACGGCAGGCGACGTTGGTCGGCAGCAGCTCGCCGGTCTCCTCGTCCTCGAGCTTGTGGACGCAGCACCGCCCGCAGCCGTCGCACAGGCTTTCCCACTGCACCCGCGTCATCGCGGTCAGCGGCACGGTCTCCCAGAACGGGCGAGGATCAGGCGGGGCGGACATAGGTCTTCAACTCGGCGGCGATCGCTTGTGGCGTTGTGCCGTGATCGAGGAACGACACCGGGCGGTTGGCGGGGTCCATCAGATAGATGATCGCAGTATGGTCGACGAGATAGTCGGTCCCGGTCCCCTGCGCCTTGGCATAGACGCGAAACGCCTTGCGCGCCGCCGCCGCCTGTGCGGGCGATCCCGTCAGCCCAACCATGTCGGGCGAGAAGGCGCGGACAAAGGTCTTGAGCACCGCCGGCGTATCGCGCACCGGATCGACGGTAACGAAGATCGGCACGACGATTTTCGCGCGCGCGGGGTCGGCGACGGCGAACAGCTTCATCCCCTGCGCAATCTTCTGCACGTCGACCGGGCAGACGTCGGGGCAGAAGGTGTAGCCGAAGTACATCAACCGCCACTTGCCGGCGTAGGTCGTGTCGGTGACGTTGCGCCCGTCCTGGTCGACGAGCTCGAACGGCCCGCCGACGCCGCTGCCGACGAGCGGCCCGGCGGGCGGCGGGGTCGAACACGACGTCGTCGCGACGATCGCCGACAGCGCGAGCGCGAAGGCAAGGAGGGGCAGGCGACGCCTGTTCATGCGCGGTTGGTCCGTCTAGGCTAAAGTGGTTCGATCGACCCGCTACATAGGAAGCCCCATGCGTTCAGGCATTACCGCGTTTGCCGTCATCGCATCGATCGCCATTGCCGGTCCAGCGGCGGCGCAGTTTTCGGACACGTATAATTTCTTCAAGGCGGTCCGCGACAAGGACGTCCAGAAGGCGCGCGAAATCCTCGATAAACCGGGCGCGACCGTGGTCAACGCGCGCGAACAGGCGACCGGCGACGCCCCGCTCCACATCGTCGTCCGCCAACGCGACCTAGGCTGGGTTGGGTTGCTGCTGCAGGCGAATGCCGACGTCAACGTCCGCGACCGCGACGGCAATTCGCCGCTGATCCTCGCGGCGACCGGACGCTTCACCGAAGGTGTGCGGGTCCTGATCGCGGTCCGCGCGGTCATCGACCAGCGCAACAACGCCGGCGAGACGCCGCTGATCAAAGCCGTCCAGGCGAACGACCTCGACGATACCAAGCTGCTCCTCGACGCGGGCGCGAACCCCGACCTGACCGACAGCAGCGCCGGGTTCTCGGCGCGGCAATACGCGGCGCGCGGCGGGCGTCAGGCGATGATCAAACTCCTCGCCGACGCCAAACCCCGCTCCGCCGCACCGATGCAGGGGCCACCGCGCTAAAGGGCGGTCGGATTCGGGTGGTCGAGCGGCGCGGGTCGGTGCCGCTGTGGCGAAACGTTCATGCCGCATGGCCGGGGTGCGCGACGCCGCGTATAGGCCAAGCGCAGTGGAAAACACCCGATCCTTCGTGTCGGCGGCGATCGAGCGACCCGGCGTCCGTGTCCGGACGCTGGTCGCGCTGCGCTGGATCGCGATCGCCGGACAGTTCGGCACGCTAATCGTCGTCGGGCTGTACCTCGACTATCCGATTGCGTGGGTGTCGCTGATCGCCGCGGTCGCGGCGGCGGCGGTGCTTAATGTCGGGCTGTGGACGCTGTATCCGCGCAATGCTCGGCTGAACGGGCGCGACGCGCTGCTCCAGTTCGCGTTCGATCTGGTCCAGGCGGGGGTGCTGCTGTTTCTTACCGGCGGGCTGAAGAATCCGTTCGTCATCCTGCTGATCGTGCCGGTAACGATTTCGGCGACGCTGCTGTCGGCGCGCGGGACGATGCTGCTGATCGCGATGGCCGCGGCGATCCTCGTCATCCTATGGCGCTGGGCGCTGCCGCTGCCGTGGACCGGCGCACCGATAGTCCTGCCGACGATCTATCGTTTCGGAATCGTCGTCGCGGTCGCGCTCGCGGGAACCTTCCTCGCCGGCTATGCATGGCTCGTGGCAGCGGAGGCGCGCAAGCGCGCACACGCGCTGATCGCGACGCAGGCGGCGCTGGAACGCGAGGCGAAGATGTCGGCGCTCGGCAGCCTCGCCGCCGCCGCCGCGCACGAGCTGGGCGGGCCGCTCGGCACGATCACGCTGATCGCGCGCGAACTCGCCGAAAGCCTTGGCGACGACCCCGACTTCGGCGACGACGTCCGCCTGCTCGACCGCGAGGCCGGACGCAGCCGCGCGATCCTCGTCGGCATCGCCCGTCGCGCCGAGGCCGAGGACCCGTACCCGCGGTTGGCGCTCGACGCCGTACTCCACGAGGTCGCGTTTCCGCTCAGCCCGAGCCGGGTGCCGATCCACGTCCATGCCACCGGCGGCGCGGCACCGATGATCCGCCGTACCCCCGAACTGCTCCACGGGCTCGCCAACCTCGTCACCAACGCCGTCCGCCACGCCGGGTCGGCAGTGACGCTGACCGCGACGACGACCGCGACCGAGGTCGGGGTCAGCGTGATCGACGACGGCGGCGGGTTCTCGCTCGACGTGCTGCCGCATCTCGGCGAGCCGTTCCTCGGGCCGTCGGTGTCGGGGTCGGGCGGCACCAGGCTCGGCATCTTCATTGCGACGACGCTGCTCGAACGGACCGGCGGGCAGGTCAGGTTCCGCAATCGCAAGGATGGCGGCGCGCAGGTCGACATTCGCTGGTCGCGGTCGCATATCGAAGCACAGGAAGTGGAATGACCATGGATACCGCGATCGACCCCGCTGTCACGGCACCGACGCCGATGCCGCTGCTGCTCGTCGACGACGACGCGCCGTTCCGGACGCGGCTGCAGCTGACGCTCGAACGCAAGGGCTTCGCCGTCACCGGGGCTGGCAGCGTCGCTGAGGCGCGGCGGCTCGCCGGCAGCGTCAAGCCGAGCCACGCCGTCGTCGACATGCGGCTCGAGGACGGCAACGGGCTCGACCTCGTGAGCGAATTGCGCGCGCTGCGCCCCGACATCCGGATCGTCGTGCTGACGGGCTACGGCAACCTCGCCACCGCGGTCGCGGCGGTCAAGGCGGGGGCGGTCGACTATCTCGCCAAGCCCGCCGACCCCGAGGACATCTTCGCCGCGCTGACCGCGCTGCCCGGCAGCCGCCCCGAAGCGCCGGCCGAACCGATGTCGGCCGACCGCGTACGGTGGGAGCATATCCAGCGCGTCTATGAACTGTGCAGCCGCAACGTGTCGGAAACCGCGCGGCGGTTGAAGATGCACCGGCGGACGCTGCAGCGGATCCTCGCAAAACGCTCGCCGCGCTAAGGCAGCCGCACCGGCTCGGCCGCGCCCGGGTCGCCGAGCCACAATAGCCGCCCGGCAGCACGCCGGGCGAAACGGAGCGTTTCGGCCTTTCGCCGGGCGGCGTTGAGCAGGACCCAAGCGGCGGGGCGCAGTTCGGCGGCGTCCCAGCGATCGGCGATCAGCAGTCCGGCGCGGCTCGGCTGGAACCAGTCCGCGTCGAAGTCACCGAGCGGGAAACCACGCGGGACCGCCCAGAAATAGCGGTCGCAATAGTCGAGATAGTCGGGCCACTTGGCGTCGCCGCGCAGATCGGCGAGCGCCACCTTGATCTCGACGAGGGTGATCCGCCCATCGGGACTCAACCCGACGACATCGGCGCGGCGCCCATTGCCGAGCGGCACCTCGGTCAGCGGCGCGATGCCCGCGCGCCACAGCAGCCGCGATACGCCGCGCGCGACGTCCTGCGCCGTCTGGATCTCGATCGGTTCAGGGGCGACGACACTGGCCATCGGCGCAGCCTATCAGAACATGTCGGGAACGGAAACGCCCTAGCGGTAGAAGACGTGGTTCCCGATCGTGCCGACCTTGTGCAGGTTCGACCAGCTCGCGTTGATCCGCGTCGCGTGGAACGCGGTCGCCTTCGGGGCCATCACCTCCCATGCCGCCGTCGCCGCGATCGCGGCGATCGCCTTGGCGGTGCGCCAGTCGTGTGATTCGGCAGGGGTGCGGGTCTTGTCGAAGCTGAACTGACCGCGCTGGTTGATCACGCCGCAGACCGAGTCGGCGAAACGCCCCGAGGCGACGCGGTTAAGGATCACCTGCGCGACCGCGAGCTGCCCTTCGAGGGGTTCGCCGCGGGCTTCGAAATAGACCGCGCGGGCGAGGCATTCACGCTCGCCGTAGGCGGTCGGAGCGGCATCGACAGTGCGAGCGACGAGGGTCGACAGCGCGGCCGGGCGCACAGTCGGCAGGGTGTCGGCGATCTGGGGAGCGGCGGTTGTCGCCGGATCGGCGTCCGGGGTGTCGATGCTCGTGGCGACGATCGGGGCCAGGGCGAGCGCGGCGACGGGAAATTGTCCCGCGGCCGGAAGAAAGGCAACGACGGCGGCTAGGCCGGCCAGTCGGGCAAAAATCGGTGATCTGAAGGTCATTCGTTCGCTTGCTACCCACGGCGTTCCCGGATCCGCTCGGCCTCGATCCGTGTGACCTGGCGTCGCTGGGCTGAACCCGGTTCGGTCCGCTTGGGCTGATGATCGCCGAACCCGCCCACGGTTCCGGCACTTCGTGCGACGCCCCTGGGACGGCGTTCATCGTGGGGCAAGCTCAGTCGATCGTTTCGTCGACGAACCGTGCAGGATCGGGGGTGTCCAGTTCGATCACCCACAAATCGGGGTCGAAACCCCGCTGCCGCGCGACCCAGACATCGACCGAGTCGCCGGTCGCCGCCGGCCGCCAGACGTAGGCCCCGCCTGCGCCGAGCGTGCGTGCCCGCGCGCGACCGGCGCCGCCCCGCCCACGATGGATAAGGACGACGCTGCCCGCGACATCATCGCCGCGATGGAGGACGGTAGCGAAATCGCCGGCGGCATGGACCCGGCGCAGCAACGCGCTGGTCCACGTCCGGGCCGAGAGCCGCGGCTCGCTCAGGCGGCTTGGCTTCGCGCTTCGCCGACGACGAGGGCATGGAGCGCGTCCGCCGAGGCGCTGCCGCGCAGCTTGTCGCAGAAATCGCGGTCGCGCAGCGCCCGACTCACCCGTGCGAGCGCCTTCAGATGCTCGGCCCCCGCCCCCGTCGGCGCGAGCATCATGACGACGAGATCGACCGGCAGCCCGTCGAGCGCGGCATAATCGACCGGCATTGCGAGCTTGGCGAGCACGGCGACGATCCGGGGCAGCGTTTCGAGCCGCCCGTGCGGGATCGCGGTCCCTGCGCCGAAGCCGGTCGACCCGAGCGCTTCGCGCGCCAGGATCACCTCGGCGACGTAATCGGCGTCCTGCCCGCTCGACTCTGCCGCCTTCGCCGCCAGCGTCAGCAGCAGCGCGCGCTTGTTCGCGACCTGCAGGTCGAAAACCACCCCAGCGGGCGTGATCAGGTCGCCGAGCGCGATCATCCGGCGCGCGGCTCGACCCAGCCGATGCTGCCGTCCTCGCGGCGGTAGACCATGTTGTGCACCCCCGACTTGCTGTTCTTGAACAGCAACGCGGTCGTGTTGCGCAGGTCGAGCATCATCACCGCGTCGCTGACGGTTGTGTCGGGAATGTCGACCCGCGTTTCGGCGATGATCAGCGGGTTGTCCTCGACCTCCTCCTCGGGCGGGGCGGCGAAGATCGTGTACGCGGCGTTGTCGAGGTCGGCCGCGCTCGCGCCCTCGACCGCGCGCCCGTTCCCGGGCCCGTGGCGGTCCTTCAGGCGGCGCATATAGCGGCGCAGCTGCTTGTCGATCCGGTCGGCGGCAACGTCGAACGCCGGGTGCGCCTCCTGCGCCTCGCCGCGCCCCTTGAGGATCAGGTCGGCCATAACGTGCATGACGATGTCGACCGCGAAGCCGTTGTGCGGGCCGGAGCCGAGCGTGACATTCGCGCCGATCGCGCGGCTGAAGTATTTGTCGGCGATGGCGCGCAGCCGCGTCTGGACGTGTTCGCGGAAAGCGGCACCGGCGTCGACTTGATGGCCCGAAACGCGGATATCCATGGACGTCTCCTTGTGGCGGGCGGTGGCTCTAGGCCCGACCCCGGATGCCGTCAATCAACCGGGGCCGAGTGGGAATTACGCTACGCCAGCCAGATCGGGTCCGTCAGCCCGCCGATGAATGCGGCGTGCCGCGCGAGTTCGTCGGCGGACGCCGCATGCGCCCGTGCCACGACCATCGCGCGTGGCGCCGAGACTGTCTCGACGATCGCGTCGGCGGCGAGGTCGAAGCCGATCTGTCGCCCGCCGGTCAGTTCGACATAGACGCGGGCGAGCAGCTCGGCGTCGATCAGCGCGCCGTGCTTCAACCGCCCCGAAAGGTCGATGCCGTAGCGGTTACACAGCGCGTCGAGCGTGTGCTTCGCTCCCGGATGTCGTTTGCGCGACAGCTCGAGCGTGCACACCGCGCGGCTGGCATGGACCACCGGCATCCGCGCACGCCGGAGCTCCCAGTTGAGGAATTCCATGTCGAAGACGGCGTTATGCGCGACGAGCGGCGAATCCTCGATGAAAGCGAGGAAGTCGTCGACCACCGCCTCGAACACCGGCTGGCCGGTGAGGAACGCGGTCGACAGGCCGTGGACCCCTTCGGCGTCCTTCGGCATCATCCGGCACGGGTCGATATAGGTGTGGAAGCTGCGTCCGGTCGCGACGCGCCCGCGCAATTCGATCGCCCCGATCTCGACGATGCGATGACCGTCGCCCGGCATGATGCCGGTGGTTTCGGTGTCCCAGACGATTTCGCGCATCGACTGTATCTAGCGCTGCCGCGACCCGAGACAAGCCACGACCGCCTTGACCGCGCGCCACGTCGCGATGATCGACCCGCCGGTCGGGATGACGATGTCGGCGCGGGCGCGCTTGTCGGCGTCGGGGGTCTGGCGGGCGAGGATCGCGTCGTACTTGTCCGGCGTCATGCCGGGGCGGGCGAGGACGCGCGCGCGCTGGACGGCGGGGGGGGCGGAGACGACCGCGACGAGATCGCATTGCTCCGCCCCGCCACGCTCGAACAGCAGCGGGATATCGAGGACGACGCGCGCGGGGGTGCGGTAGCGCATCAGGACGCGGCGCGGCGCAGCGGCGACGAGCGGGTGGACGATCGCCTCGAGCGCCTTGCGCCGCGCGGTATCGCCGAACACCGCCGCACCGAGCGCGGCGCGGTCGAGGGTGCCGTTGGTGACCACCCCGAGGAAGGCGGCGGCGATCGGTCCGAGCGCCGCGCCTCCCGGCGATTGCAGCGCGTGGACGGTCGCGTCCGCGTCGAAGACGGGGACCTTAAGCCGCCGGAACAGCGCCGCGACGGTCGACTTGCCCATGCCGATCGACCCGGTGAGACCGAGGACGATCATGCCGTCAGCAGCGCGCGCAGTTCGGTGTCGAACTCACGCGGGGCCGTCGCACCGTAAAACAGTGCGAAAGCCACCGACGCCTGCCCGATCAGCATCGCCAGACCGTCGATTGTCCACATTCCGCGCTTGCGGGCTGCTCTCAACAACGGGGTCTCCACCGGGGCATACACGAGATCGTAGACAATCGTGTCGTCGGGAAAACCGCTGAGATCGATCGCCAGCGCCGGTTGTCCGGTCATGCCGAGTGTCGTCGCATTGATGATCACGCGGCTATACCGCCGCCCCGGCCCGTTGTGATCGAGCGCCGATGCGTGAGCCGGATCGTCGCGAAATGCGAAAGCCGTCGCCAGCTCGTCGACGGTTCTGGTGTGACCATAGTCCGCGCCCAACGCGAACTCGGTCGCGAACGCGCGGGTCTTGGCGGCATCGCGCCCATGTACGGTAACTTCCTGCCCGGCCAACGCAACGGCGACCGCGCGCGCCGCCCCGCCGGTGCCGATAAGCGTATACAAAACGTTGGATCGAGCGCTTGGCCACCCTGCCATCCGCGCATACAGGGGCTCTTCGAAGCCTGCGACATCGGTGTTGTGCCCAACGAGTTCGCCTTCGTCGGTGACGACGACGGTGTTGACCGCGCCGACGCGCGCGGCGAGCGGATCGACCCGGTCGAGAAATTCCATTACTGCGACTTTGTGCGGAACGGTGACGTTGACTCCGCGTAGCCCCAGCGCGGAAAGCGCACGAACGGCCGCACCGAGCCGATCGGGCGCCACCGGAAATCGGCCATAGTCGCCGTCGATGCCGAGCTTCGCCAGCCAGAAGCGGTGGATCAACGGCGACTTCGAGTGCGCGACCGGCCAGCCGATCACCCCGGCAGAGATCACGTCGCCATCTCGTCGCGCGTCCGCAGATAATCGAGCACGGCGAGCAGCGGCAGCCCCTGGATGACGAACGGGTCGCCGCTGACCCTGGTGAACAACTGCGCCCCCAAACCCTCGATCCGGTACGTGCCGACGCACCACAGCACCGCGTCGCCCTCGCGGTCGAGATAGTCGGCGATGAATGCGTCCGACAAAGACCGCATTGTCAGCCGCGCGGTATCGCTCGCGCGCCACACCGCGACGCCGTTTTCGGCGATCACCGCCGCCGCGATCAGCCGGTGCTCGGCCCCCATCAGCCGCCGCAACTGCGCCCCCGCCCCCGCGCGATCGCCCGGCTTGTCGAGCATCGCCCCGTCGGCGGTGACGAGCAGCTGATCGGCGCCGAGGACGAGCCCGGATACCCGTCGCGACACCTTGACCGCCTTGGTTTCGGCGAGTGCATCGGCGATCCGGTCAGGGCGCGCACCCTCGGCGACCAACCCCGTCTTGATCGCGTCCTCGTCGACCGACGGCGCGACCGCAGCGAACGCGACCCCCGCCGCGCTCAGCATCGCCGCACGCGCGGGGCTGGTCGATGCCAGCGTGATCACCCGATCATCACTTGGCGTCGCCGTCGCCGTTGCCGGCATCGGTTCGCGCCTGGACGAGGTTGATGATCGCCGCTGCGGTTTCCTCGATCGACCGGCGGGTCACGTCGATCACCGGCACGTCGTGATCGGCGAACAGACGCCGGGCGAAGGCGACTTCGGCGGTGACCACCGCGCTGTCGACGTAATCGGTATCAGCGGTTTGGCCCAACGTCAGCAGCCGGTTGCGGCGAATCGCGATCAGGCGTTCGGGCGAATTGGTCAGCCCGACGACGAGCGGTTTCGTCAGCTGGAACAGCGATGCCGGCGGCGGCGATTGCGGCACGAGCGGGATGTTGGCGGTCTTGTAGCCGCGGTTGGCGAGGTAGATCGACGTCGGGGTTTTCGACGATCGCGATACCCCGGCGATAACGATATCGGCCTCCTCCCAGTCCTCGGCGCCGACGCCGTCGTCATGACCCATCGTGTAATTGATTGCGTCGACACGGCGGAAGTACGCCGCGTCCATCACGTGCTGCCGCCCCGGACGCGTTACCGCCGACTGGCCGAGAAATTGCGACAGCGCGCTGATGATCGGGTCGAGCACCGACACCGCCGGCAGTGCGAGTTGATCGCAACGGAGTTCGAGCCGGTCGCGGACCGCGCCGTTGATCAGCGTGTAGAGGACAAGTCCCGGCCGCCTGGCGATCTCCTCGACGACTCGGTCGAGGTGTCCTTCGGACCGGACCATCGGCCAGAAATGCTTGATCGTGTCGGTCCCCTCGAACCGCCCCAATCCCGCCTTGACGATCGATTCGAGCGTCTCGCCGGTCGAGTCGGACACGAGATGGAGATGCAAGCGTGCCATGACAGAAATATTTCGTTCCCGCGAAATCTGGGGATAAGTCGCCCTCGAGCGGTTAGCCGCTGGCGCGAAACCCGGCAAGCGCTCGATCACGCGCGATCGGCGCACCGATTGTCCACACGGGGAGGACCGAAAGCGCACCCTGTGAACAACGGGGACAAGTCGATCGACCCGGCTAAATCCGGACACTTCGGGCGATTTCGTGTCGTGCGAACGCGTGGACAATTCCGGATTGTCGCTGACTCACAGCACTACATCTTCTCTAAATCTTTTTAAGATTCTTGGACTATAATAGTATCGCTCGGCGGCCTGTCCCGGGGTTGACGGCAGGCCCGCGCCGGGGTTTGCAGGGACCATGATCTCCAGCCCCGTGACATCTCCGATCCTCGCCGTCCTCGGCGGCGAGCACCGCGATCCGCCGCCGATGTGGCTGATGCGGCAGGCTGGGCGGTATCTGCCCGAATACCGCGCGTTGCGCGCCGAGAAGGGCGGATTCCTCGCGCTCGTGTACGATAGCGAAGCGGCGGCCGAAATCACCCTCCAGCCGATCCGGCGTTTTGGGCTCGACGCGGCGATTCTGTTCTCCGATATCCTGATCGTGCCGCACGCGATGGGGCAGGATTTGAGCTTCGGCGTCGGCGAAGGACCGCGGCTGGTTCCGGCGCTGCTCGACGGTATCTTCGATGGTCTGACCCCAGCATTAGGGCACTTCGCGCCGATCTACGACACGGTCCGGCGCGTGAAGGCGGCGCTTTCGCCCGAAACCGCGCTGATCGGTTTCGCCGGGTCGCCGTGGACCGTCGCGACGTACATGGTCGCGGGTCAGGGGAGCAAGGATCACGAGATCGCGCGGCGGCTGGCGTACCGCGACCCGTCGGCGTTCGGGGCGCTGATCGACCGGATCGTCGCGGTCACGGTCGATTACCTGTCGGGGCAGATCGAGGCGGGGGCGCAGACCGTCCAGCTGTTCGACAGCTGGTCGGGCAGCCTCGCGCCGTCCGAGTTCGAACGCTGGGTGATCGCGCCGACGGCGGCCATCGTTGGGCGGCTGATGGTCCGCCACCCCGACGTGCCGATCATCGGCTTTCCCAAGGGTGCTGGGGCCAAGCTCGCCGCCTATGCCGCCGAGACAGGGGTCGATGGAGTCGGCTTGGACGAGACGGTCGATCCGGCGTGGGCGGACGCGATGTTGCCACCGGGAATGCCGGTCCAGGGCAATATCGACCCGCTCGCGCTGATCGCCGGCGGCGCGGCGCTGGCCGCGAGCGTCGCGCGCATCCGCGCGGCGTTCGACGAGCGCCCGCACATCCTCAACCTCGGCCATGGAATCCTGCAGGACACGCCGATCGCGCACGTCGAGGCGTTGCTGGCGATGGTCCGCGGGCGGGCATGACAGGCTGGCTCGGCGGCGCGTACCTTTGGGTCCAGGCGCTCCACGTCATCGCCGTAATCTTCTGGATGGCGGGGCTGTTCATGCTCCCGCGCTTCCTCGTCTACCATATGGAGGAGCCGGTCGGGTCGGTCGGCGACGCGGCGTGGATCGAGCGCGAGGCACGATTGAAGCGGATTATTCTGACCCCCGGGCTGGTCGCGGTGTGGATCTTGGGGCTGAGCCTCGCCACGAGTTATGGCTTTGCCGGCGCGGGCTGGCTGCAAACCAAGATATTGCTGGTTCTGCTGCTGTCGGGTTACCATGGCTGGGCGACGGCGACGGCGTCGAAATTCGCGCGAGGTATCCGACCGTACGCCAACAAGACTTTGCGACTGTTGAACGAAGTCCCGGCGCTGGCGACGATCGCGATCGTTGTGCTGGTTGTGGTCAAACCTTTTTAACCCGAGGAGAACGACGATGGCCGAGCAGAAATCGAACAAGGAAGCGCGCAAGCCCAAGGCAAAGAAGGTCAAGACGATCGCCGCTAACCCGTCGACCAAGGGTATGGCCCCGAAGAGCTGAACCGCGCGCCGCCCGCTTGACCGGCGGGCGCTTCGCTCCTAAGTCTGACACCAGCGCCGCCATTCCGGCGGAGCGCTCCCCCCGGCCATCGCCTTTCCCCATCGCGACAGTGCCAGGACGATACGCAAAGAATTTCTATGCATCTCAACGATTTGAAGAAGAAAACCCCCGCCGAACTGGTCGTCATGGCCGAAGCGCTCGGAGTCGAAAACGCCTCGACGCTGCGCAAGCAGGACATCCTGTTCGCGATCCTCAAGACCGAGGCCGACAACGGCACGACGATCACCGGGGCCGGCACGATCGAAGTTTTAAACGACGGTTTCGGCTTTCTGCGCTCACCTGAGTCGAACTATCTTGCCGGGCCCGACGACATCTATGTCTCGCCCAACCAGGTGCGGAAATTCGGTGTCCGCACCGGCGACACGCTCGAGGGCGAGGTTCGCGCGCCGAAGGACGGCGAGCGTTATTTCGCGCTGACCAAGTTGACCGCGATCAACTTCGACGACCCCGACGTCGTCCGCCACCGGACCAATTTCGACAATCTGACGCCGCTGTATCCCGACGAGAAACTGCGCCTCGATACGCTCGACCCGACGATCAAGGACAAGTCGAGCCGGGTGATCGACATCGTCGTCCCGCTCGGCAAGGGCCAGCGCTGCCTGATCGTCGCGCCCCCGCGCGTCGGCAAGACGATCATGATGCAGAATATCGCGCGGTCGATCTCGGCGAACCACCCCGAGGTCTACCTCATCGTCCTGCTGATCGACGAGCGGCCCGAGGAAGTCACCGACATGCAGCGGACGGTCAAGGGCGAGGTGATTTCCTCGACCTTCGACGAACCCGCGACGCGCCATGTGCAAGTCGCTGAAATGGTGATCGAAAAAGCCAAGCGCCTCGTCGAGCACAAGCGCGATGTCGTCATCTTGCTCGACAACATCACGCGGCTGGGACGTGCGTACAACACCGTCGTGCCGAGCTCCGGCAAGGTGTTGACTGGCGGCGTCGACGCCAACGCGCTCCAGCGCCCGAAGCGCTTCTTCGGTGCGGCGCGCAACATCGAGGAAGGCGGGTCGCTGACGATCATCTCGACCGCGCTGATCGACACCGGCAGCCGGATGGACGAGGTGATCTTCGAAGAGTTCAAGGGCACCGGCAACGCCGAAATCGTCCTCGACCGCAAGATCGCCGACAAGCGCGTCTTTCCCGCGATCGACATTGGCAAGTCGGGAACGCGCAAGGAGGAGCTGCTGGTCGACAAGAACACCTTGTCGAAGATGTGGGTGTTGCGCCGTATCCTCATGCAAATGGGTACGATCGACGCGATGGAGTTCCTGCTCGACAAGATGAAGGACTCGAAGAGCAACGAAGAGTTCTTTGACGCGATGAACCATTAGTCGCGGCGGCAAGTAGCGAAGCGAACACTCTTGTGTTCGTTAGCAACGAGCCGGCTCGCGACTAATGCGGACGGCGGGGCGGCGGCACCAAGCCGCCGAACCCGTCCGACGCCAGCCGCGGCTTTGCCGCGGCCCCTCCCGAGCTACGGCACCAAAATCGTCGACCCCGTCGTCTCCCTTCCCTCCATCGCCCGATGCGCCGACGCCGCCTCGGCGAGCGGAAACCGCGCGCCGATGTCGACGACCAAGGTCCCGTCGGCGATCAGATCAAGCACCCGCCCCGCCCCGCTCACAATCTCGTCGCGCGTCGCATAATAGTCGAACAACGTCGGGCGCGTGACGAACAGCGATCCGTGCGTCGCCAGCACGCCGAGATTGACCGCCTCGACCGGCCCGCTGGCATTGCCGTACGACACGAGCAACCCGCGCCGCCCGAGGCTCGCGAGTGACCCGGCCCAGGTGTCGCGCCCGACCCCGTCGAACACGACGTCGACCCCGCGCCCGTCGGTCAGGTCGCGGACAGCGCTGGCGACGTCGTCGTCGCGGTAGAGGATGACATCGTCGGCTCCGGCGGTGCGGGCGATCTCGGCCTTCGCTTCGCTCCCCACCGTCGCGATCACGCGCGCGCCGACATGCCGGAGCCACTGCACGAGCAACTGCCCGACCCCGCCCGCCGCGGCGTGGACGAGCACGGTCTGCCCGGCCTCGACCTTGGCGCAGCGCATCACGAGCATCTCGGCGGTGCAACCCTTCAAAAGGGCCGCGGCGGCGGTCTCGTCCGATACCAGCCCCGGCAGCATGACGACGCGGTCGGCCGCGATCAGCCGATTGGTCGCATAGGCCCCGATCGGGCCGAGGCAATAGCCGACGCGGTCACCAACGGCGAAGTCGAGAACCTCGGCGCCGATCGCCTCGACGACACCCGCCGCCTCGAGCCCGATACCGCCGGGGAGTGGCACCGGGTACAGGCCCGACCGGTGGTAGGTGTCGATGAAGTTGACGCCGATCGCGTTCTGACGGAGGCGGAGCTCGCCGGGACCCGGCGCGCCGACCTCGATCGGTTCGAACCGCAGAACCTCGGGGCCACCGGTCGTGGCAAAGCGGATGGCATCGGGCATCGTCGGAACTCCTCGGTCGCTTGGCGCGCGCGTGCACCAACGTTAAACTCGCGGTTTCGCCGCAGCAAAGGGCCGGGCCGCATGAAGATTACCTTCGATATCGACTGCTCGCCGCAGGAAGCGCGCGCATTTTTTGGCCTGCCCGACCTCGAACCGCTGCACGCGCTCTATCTCGACAAGATGAAGGGCTTCATCACCGAAGGGGTCGGACCGGCCGACTTCGAGCGGATGGCGCGCGCGTGGATGCCCGGGATGAGCGAAGGCTTCGATACGTGGCGCAATGCCTTGTTTTCGGCGGGGCGGCCCAAGAGCGACTGACGCGTGACGACGATCTTCGCCCTGTCGAGCGGACACCCGCCGGCGGGTATCGCGGTGGTGCGCATTTCGGGGCCCGCGTCGTTCACAGCGTTGGCAGTGTTGACCGCGCGACCGCTGCCCCCGCCGCGACGACTCGCTCGGCGGCGGCTGGTCGACCCACGCGATGCGACGCTACTCGACATAGCGATGGTCGTCGCGTTCCCAGGCCCGGCGAGCGCCACTGGCGACGATCTTGTCGAGCTTCACCTTCACGGGGGCCGCGCCGTGGTCGCCGCGGTCCTCGCGGCGCTCGGGGCGCTGCCCGGGCTGGAATTGGCCAAACCCGGGGCGTTCACGCGCCGGGCGTTCGACAACGGCAAGCTCGATCTGTCGCAAGTCGAGGGCCTCGCCGATCTGATCGACGCCGACACCGACGCGCAACGCCGCCAAGCGCTCGACCACGCGGGGGGCCTGCTGCGCACGTCGGTCGGGACGTGGCGTGCGACGCTGATCGCGGTGCGCGCCGATATCGAGGCGAGCCTCGACTTTGCCGAAGCGGACGATGTGCCGGCCGGGGTAACCCCGCAAGGGCGCGAGCGATTGTCCGCACTGGCGACGCAAATCGCAGCGGCGATCGTCGATGCGCAGCGCGGCGAACGGCTGCGCGATGGCCTGACGGTCGCGATCACCGGGCCGGTCAACGCCGGAAAGTCGAGCCTTGTCAACGCGATCGCCCAACGCGACGTCGCGATCGTGACTGAGTATCCGGGGACAACGCGCGATGTCGTTGAAGTCCGCCTCGACCTTCACGGTGTGGCGGTGACGTTGCTCGACACCGCGGGCTTGCGCGAAACGTCAGATCCGGTTGAAGCCGAAGGGATCCGGCGGGCGGTGGCGCGCGCGGCCACCGCCGACCTCGTCATCATTATGGGCGACGCTCACGCGGCTCCAGGAAACCTGCGCGTCGCGGGTAAGTCCGACCTGTCGTCAAGCGACGCAGGTTGGCACGCAGACGTGCTCCACCTGTCGGCTAAAACGCGCGAAGGGGTCGACTTACTGGTCGACTGGTTGAGTGATTGGGCCGCAACGACGGTTCGACCCGGCGAGCCGAGCTTGATTGCGCGCGAACGGCATCAGTTGGCGCTGGTTGCCGCAGAGAATGAATCGCGCGCCGCCCTGGTGGGAACTGACGCCGTGCTCGTTGCCGAACATCTTCGCCGGGCCACAACGCACCTCGATACGATCATCGGCGTGGTGACGAACGAACAGGTGCTCAACGCAATTTTTGGGCTGTTTTGCCTCGGTAAATGAATGTTCCACGTGGAACATTTTGACCTCCTTACGCGATCGGCTTACCCGGTCGGAATGCGCGGCTTTGATGTTTTGATTGTTGGTGGCGGCCATGCAGGCTGCGAAGCAGCGGCTGCGGCGGCGCGAATGGGAGCAGCGACTGCACTCGTTACGTTGCGTCACGGCGACTTGGGCGTTTTGTCGTGCAATCCTGCAATCGGCGGGCTCGGCAAAGGCCATATTGTTCGCGAGATCGACGCTCTCGACGGGTTGATGGCGCGGATCGGTGATGCGGCGACCCTACAACATCGCTTGCTCAATCGGAGCAAAGGGCCGGCGGTCCAAGGGTTGCGTGCACAGGTTGATCGCAAGCTGTACGCGCAGGCAATGCGCGGCGCGCTCGCGGTACAGTCTGGATTGACGATCATCGAAGCGTCGGTCGACGATTTCATCGTCGAGCCGCACGGACGAGTCGTCGGTGTCGAAACGGCGTGCGGGCCGCTAAGCGCGCGCAGCGTCGTCGTCACGACCGGAACGTTTCTTACGGCGATGCTCCATCATGGCTTGCTGTCGGCCCCGGGGGGGCGCCTTGGCGGGGGTACCGCGCAGGGCCTTGGCACGGCGCTCCGCAGGCTTGGGCTGCCGATGGCGCGCTTCAAGACCGGAACGCCGCCACGGCTCGATGCGCGAACGATCGATTGGGCGCAGTTGGCGATGCAATATGGCGATGCCGAGCCGTCAACATTGTCGGACCAACCGCCGGAAGTGAGTCGCACGCAATTGCCGTGCGGCATCACTAGAACCAATCTCGCGACGCACGCGATCATCCGCCGAAATATCGAGCTGGCGCCGATGTACGCGGGCCTGATCGATGGGGTCGGGCCGCGGTACTGCCCATCGATCGAAGACAAGGTCATGCGCTTTGCCGACCGCGATGGCCATCAGGTCTATCTCGAGCCCGAGGGGTACGACGATGCGACCGTCTACCCGAATGGGATTTCGACGTCGTTGCCGCCCGAGGTGCAGGCGGAGTTTATCGGCACGATTGCCGGGCTCGAACGGGCGCGGATCATCCGCCCTGGTTATGCCGTCGAGTATGGCGTCGTCGATCCGCGCGCCTTGACACTGTCTTTGGTCGTGCGCGGCCACGAAGGTTTGTTTCTTGCCGGGCAGATCAACGGGACGACGGGATATGAGGAGGCGGCGGGGCAAGGGATCGTTGCGGGCATCAATGCGGCACGAGCGGCCGCCGATCTGCCGCCGGTGATCTTCGACCGGGCGTCGTCATATATTGGGGTGATGATCGACGACCTCATCACGAACGGCGTGACCGAGCCATACCGAATGTTCACCTCGCGTGCCGAATTCCGCCTCAGCTTGCGCGCCGACAATGCATCGACGCGACTAACCCCGCTCGGCATCGCGATCGGCGTTGTCGGACCGGTGCGCCGCGCGCGTCATCGACTCCACGAAGCGGCGCTGGCCCGGGCGCACCTGCTCCTCGACACGCTTAAGGCATCGCCGGCGCGAGTCGCCGCTGCTAATATCGCCGTGAATCAGGACGGGCGCATCCGTAGCGCGCGCGAGTGGCTCGCGCACCCGGCCCTCGACTGGGCTACGGCGTGTCAGGTTTGGCCCGCACTCGGCGAGATCGAGCCGTCGATTGGCGCGACGCTCGCGACCGACATGCATTACGCGATCTATCTCGAGCGGCAGGCCGCCGACGTTCGCGAGTACCGTCGCAATCTCGCCCTGCCGTTGACCGTGACCGACTTTTCGCGAATCGCTGGCCTGTCGAACGAGATGGTCGACCGTTTATCCTCTGCGCGCCCGACGACGCTCGAAGCGGCGAAGCGGGTGCCTGGTATCACGCCAG
Source organism: Sphingomonadales bacterium (assembly GCA_038238995.1). Lineage (GTDB taxonomy): Bacteria > Pseudomonadota > Alphaproteobacteria > Sphingomonadales > Sphingomonadaceae > Polymorphobacter_B. Next base: position 2,203 of record JBBSFF010000002.1, on the reverse strand, counting down.
GGGCGTTGACAGCGCTGTTGGCACACACTCGTCGTGCCGCGTGATCGACCGCGATGGGTTCGCCGCGATGTTCGATGTTCCACGTGGAACAATGGCGAAGTTCGATGTCTACGCTTCGCTGCTCGTCGAGTGGCAAATGCGGATGAATCTCGTTGCACCGTCGACGCTGGCGATGATGTGGGGTCGGCATTTTGCCGACTCGGCACAACTCGGACAATTATCGCGAACTCCGGCGACGTGGCTCGATCTCGGCAGTGGTGCCGGTTTTCCGTCGCTTGTCCTCGCGCTGCTCACGCCGGGTCATTTCCATCTCGTCGAATCTACGACGAAAAAATGTCGATTTCTCAATGAGGTGGCGTCGGCGCTCAACCTGACCGATCGCGTCACGGTGCATAACTGTCGCATTGAGTCGCTGCCGCGATCGGTGCCGGACATCATTACCGCCCGCGCCTGTGCCTCGCTGACGCAGTTATTCGAATGGGGCCTGCTGCACTCAAAGTCCGCCCGTTGGTTGCTGCTCAAGGGGCGAACCGCGGCCGACGAGGTTGAGGTGGCGCGGGCGACCTTTACTTTCGACCACCACTTGATCGCTAGCCGAACCGACCCCGACGCGCGTATCGTCGACGCGCAGCGGGTGCAGAGGCGGGGATGAGGATCGCGGTCGCCAATCAAAAGGGTGGAGTCGGCAAAACGACGACGGCGATCAACCTCGGCACCGCGTTGGCGGCGGCGGGAAAGTCGGTGTTGCTGCTCGACATGGATGCGCAGGGCAATGCCTCGACGGGGCTCGGGATCGACCGGCGCGCGCGCGGATGCTCGATCTACGACGTTGTCCTCGGAGAAGCGTCGATCGCCGACGCGACGCAGCCGACCGGCGTGCCTGGCCTGTCGATCGTGCCATCGACAGCCGCGCTTGCCGGGGCCGAGGTCGAGCTCGTCGGGGTCGACCGGCGCAATCGGCGACTCGCCGAAGCGCTCGACGGCGCGTCCGGATTCGACTTCGTCATCACCGATTGCCCGCCGTCGCTCGGCCTGTTGACGCTCAACGCGCTCGTCGCGGCGGAAACCGTGCTGGTCCCGCTGCAGAGCGAATTCTTCGCGCTCGAGGGCCTCAGCCAGTTGCTCGGGACGATCGACCAGGTCCGCGCCGCGCTCAACCCCCGGCTCCGCCTGCTCGGGATCGTCCTAACGATGGCCGACCGGCGCAATCGCCTGTCGGAGGCCGTCGCCGCCGACGTCCGCGCGGTGATGGGGGCGGACGTGTTCGCGACGATGATTCCGCGCAACGTTCGCCTGTCGGAAGCGCCGAGCCACGGCCTGCCCGCGCTCGTCTATGATCTCCGCTGCCCCGGCTCGGTCGCGTATATCGAACTCGCGCGCGAAGTTCTGTCACGCTGTGTCGCCCAAGGAGAACTCGTCGATGCTTGAGCGCAAACGCGTCGCGGGGCTGGGGCGCGGACTGTCGTCGCTGATGGACGAGGGCGCGGCGTCGACGCCGGCGCGGACGATGCTGCCGCTCGCCGATATCGTCGCGAGCGCGACGCAGCCGCGGCGGCGGTTCGTTACGGCGGCGATGGACGAACTCATCGAATCGGTTCGGCTTCGCGGCGTGCTGCAGCCGATTCTGGTGCGACCACTGCCGAACCGGCGGTTCGAGATCGTTGCCGGGGAGCGCCGTTGGCGCGCGGCGGCGGCGGCGCAACTCCATGAAATCCCTGTGGTAATTCGCGAACTCGACGATGCGGCGGCGTTCGAGATCGCGCTGGTCGAGAATATCCAGCGCGCCGACCTCAACCCGGTCGAGGAGGCGGAGGGGTTCCGGAGGCTGCTCGGCGACTATGGGCACACGCAGGAGGGGCTGGCCAAAATCGTCGGCAAGTCGCGCAGCCACGTCGCCAACCTGTTGCGATTGCTCGATCTTCCCGACGATATTCGCGAGTTGGTCGCCTTGGGCACGCTGACCACTGGGCACGCCAAGGCGCTGATGATGGCCCCCGACGCCTCGGCGCTAGCGCTGCGCGCGGTCGGCGAAGGCCTGTCGGTGCGGCAGGTCGAGGCGCTTGCACGCAAGGCCGCACCATCGCGCACGGGGCCGCACCACAGCGCGCACGGCGGCGCACCGGATGCCGATCTGGCGGCACTCGAAAATCGGCTTGCCGAGGCGCTCGGGATGACGGTGTCGCTCGCCGCGCCGAAGCCGCCG
>JBBSFF010000001.1:0-49599 GCA_038238995.1 Sphingomonadales bacterium | reverse complement strand
CGCCCCCGCAACCGCGGTCCGCACCGCGCCGGTCGTCGCGCTCGTCGGCAATCCGAACGCGGGCAAGACCAGCCTGTTCAACGCACTGACGGGCTCGCGTCAGAAGGTCGGCAACTATCCGGGGGTCACCGTCGAGCGCAAGACCGGCAAGCTCGTCCTCTCCGACGGGCGCGGCGTCGACCTGATCGACCTGCCCGGGACCTACAGCCTGACCCCGCGCTCGCCCGACGAGGCGGTGACGCGCGCGGTCGTTCTCGGCGAGCAGGCGGGCGAGGCGCGTCCCGACGCGATCCTCGCGGTGGTCGACGCGACCAACCTGCGCAATCACCTGCGCTTCGTCCTCGAACTGCGGCGGCTCGGCTTGCCGATGGTCGTCGCGCTCAACATGGCCGACCTCGCCGAGCGCGACGGGACGGTGATCGACGTTGCGCAGTTGAGGACGATCCTCGGGCGGCCGGTCGTGGCGACGGTCGCGGTGCGGAGACGCGGGCTTGCCGAGATCGCCGCCGCGCTCGGCCCGCTGCTCGACGGCGTTGCTGCCCGTCTCGCCGAGTCGCCGGGCGACCTGCTCCTGCTTCAGCGCGAGGCGCGCGCGATCGCCGCCGCGGTGACGACCCAGCGCGGGTCGGCGCGGCGCTGGTCGCAGCGGCTCGACACGGTCACGCTTCACCCGGTGTTCGGCCCGATCATCCTCGCGGCGCTGCTGTTCTTCATGTTCCAGGCGGTGTTCGCGTGGGCGCAGGCGCCGATGAACCTGCTGTCGGCGGTCGTCGATCGGCTCCAGCATGCGGTCACCGCCGCGCTTCCCGCTGGCAATCTTCGGTCGCTCCTCGTCGACGGAATTCTCCACGGCGTCGGCTCGGTCGTGGTGTTCCTGCCGCAGATCCTGATCTTGTTCTTCTTCATCCTTTGCCTCGAACAGTCGGGCTACATGACCCGCGCGGCGTTCCTGATGGACCGGCTGATGGCGCGCGTCGGGCTCAACGGCCGCGCCTTCATCCCGCTGATCTCGAGCTTCGCCTGCGCGATCCCGGGGATCATGGCGACGCGGACGATCGCCGAGCCGCGCGACCGGCTGACGACGATCCTCATCGCGCCGCTGATGACGTGTTCGGCGCGGCTGCCGGTGTACGCGGTGATCATCGCCGCGTTCATCCCCGACCGGCAGGTCGCTGGCGTCCTAGGGCTCCAGGGGCTGGTGATGTTCGCGCTGTACGGCTTCGGCGTCGCGGGCGCGCTCGGCGCGGCGTGGGTGCTGCGGCGGACGGTGACGAAGGGCCCGACCCCGACCTTCCTGATGGAGATGCCGAAATACCAGTGGCCCGCGCCGCGCGACATCGGCATCGGCCTGTACCAGAAGGCGTGGGCGTTTCTCGCGCGCGCGGGCGGCATCATCCTCGTTTCGACCGTCGCCTTGTGGGCGATGGCGACGTGGCCGAAGCCGCCACCGGGAGCGACCCAGCCCGCGATCGACTATTCGGTCGCCGGGCACATCGGCGCGACGCTCGAACCGCTGTTCGCGCCGATCGGCTTCAACAAGGAGATCGCGCTGTCGCTCGTCCCCGGCATGGCGGCGCGGGAGGTGGCGATCAGCGCGCTCGGCACGGTCTACTCGCTCGACGCCGACCCCGAGCATCCGCAGGGCCTCGTCGCGCGGCTGCGCACCGCGTGGAGCCTGCCGACCGCGCTCGCCTTCCTCGCGTGGTACGTCTTCGCGCCGCAATGCCTGTCGACACTCGCGGTGACCCGGCGCGAGACGGGGGGATGGAAATGGCCGGGGTTCATGTTCGCCTACCTGTTCGCGATGGCCTACGTCGGCGCGGGGGCGACATACTGGATCGCGCGGGCACTCGTATAATCGAATGGCCGTCATCCCCGCGCAGGCGGGGACCCATAGCCACAATCGTTCGGAATTATGGGTCCCCGCCTTCGCGGGGATGACGGCTGTGATTATCAGTCCGCCAACCCGACGACCACGATCAGCGCAGCAAACATCGCGAGCGTGATCAGCGATGCGATCGTCAGCACGATCGTCCGCCAGAATGCCCCGAACCAGCCGAGCCGGTACGCCCCCCTGAGCTGCGCGAACATGTGGACCGGGATGGCAAGGATCAGCGCGCCGCCGATCCCGCCCGAGAAGTTGGTATCGTTGCCGCGTACGTGCCCACCCGCGGTCGGATCGAACTTCGCGAGCAGCGCGATGACGATGAACAGCAGCGACATGAACGACAACGAATAGAGCGCGAAGACGACGTGATCGTAGGTGTGGACGTCGCGGCGGAAGACGAACATCAGCCACAGCACCGGCAGCGACAGCGGCACGAGCAGGAAGCTGAGCTTGTACGCCTTCTGCTCGATCCGATAGAGCGCGAAATCGGGGCTCTGGAGCGCCCGCCGGATGTTCGCGTTCATTTCGGACGAGCCGACGTTGACCTTGAGCTTGCCCGATCGTGCTGCGTTCGCGACCTCTGCCTGCCAAGTCGTTGGCGTACCTGCGACCGTCGGCGCGGCCTTCGCCCGGTCGAGCGCCGCTTCCGCCGTCGCCAGAGCCACCTGCGTCGCCGCGAGTTTTCCGGCCCGCACCCCGGCGTCGCCGGGCTTGGCGTCGGCGGCGGCGGCAATTTCCTGCTGCGCCGTGACGACTTCGGCCTTGGCGTCGGCGACCTCACTGCGCGCGTCCGCGACCGATGCGCCCCCGACCGACTTGAACCCGCGGTTGATATCGGGTCCGCCGATCATGCCGAAGACGAAGAACATCAGGAAGACCGAGAACAGGAACATCGCGAGCGGGGCGATGAACCCCGCGCGCTTGCCGTAGACATAGTCGCGGGTCAGCGTGCCCGGACGGAACACCAGCCGCGGCAGCGTCGCCCACGCCTTGCTGTCGAAGTGCCAGATGCCGTGAAGGAACTCCTCGAAGATATGGCCGACGCTGCGGTGGACATGCGCCGACTGCCCGCAGGCGTGGCAGAAGTTGCCGGTGAGCGTCGTGCCGCAATTGGCGCAGGCACCGTGGCCAAGGTCGCGCGGATCGCGCTCGAGCGTGCCGCCGACCGGACGCGCGGCCGACCCGCGCCGCGCGGGGTGGGCGCGGCGGTCCGGCGGTCCATCGAGCGTCGACGCGGCGAGCCCGGCGGTCGTGAACGCGCCCATCGCCTCGATCTCGCCGGTCATCGGTCCCTCCGCTCGGCCCCCGTCCCGGGCGCAGGCGTCATGCTGTCGTAAGACAGTCGCCTTTTCAAGCGCGGCGGGCTAGGTTTCGGACTCGACGAGTCGCGCGGATCGCGCTATTCGTTCACGATACGTTCTGTTGGATCGCAAAGGAGAAATCATGGCGGGCGTCAATAAGGTCATCCTCGTCGGCAATCTCGGCAAGGACCCCGAGACGAAGGAATTCGGCAACGGCGGGCGCGTCGTCAAGTTCAGCCTCGCGACGTCGGAGACGTGGCGCGACAAGGGCTCGGGCGAGCGCAAGGAAAAGACCGAGTGGCACAATGTCGTCATCTTCAACGAAGGCATCGGCAAGGTCGCCAGCCAGTATTTGAAAAAGGGCAGCAAGGTTTATCTCGAAGGCTCGCTCCAGACGCGCAAGTGGCAGGACCAGTCGGGGGCCGACAAGTATACGACCGAGGTCGTGCTGCAGAATTTCAACAGCAACCTGACGCTGCTCGACGGGCGTGAAGGCGGCGGCGACCGCGAGGGCGGCGGCTACGGCGGTGCGCGCGACAATGGTGGCGGCTATAGCGGCGGGCGCGAGCCGGGGCGCGAGGCGAGCTTCGGCGGCGGCGGCCCGGCGAAAAAGCCCGCGTTCGGCGGCGGCAGCTTCAGCGACGACCTCGACGACGACGTCCCATTCTGAGCGGGCCGCCGGCCGCGCGCGGCGGTGTGATGGTTCGCGAGCGGGGGCGTCGTCGACTGGTGCGGCCTCGTGCGGTTCGTGGTGCACGCGCTGTTCAGGCGGCGATGGCCCGGTAAAACGGGTGTGGCGGCGTAAAGTTCGTTAAGTTGTTCATCTTCGTGGCCGCGTCAGTAGGCGCGTCAGTAGATACCGGGGATCTCCAGCGGCAGCCGCGGGGCCGGGGGATGGAGGAGGATGCTGCGGTCGGGATCACCGAGTTCCTGCGCGCGCAACCGGTCGTATTTGACCTTCGCCGTCGCGACGACCGACGCCCGGTCGCGCAGGATCGTCGGGCGCAGGAACACGAACAGCGTCCGCTTGGTCTGCGTTTGCTGCCGTGATTTGAACAGGTTACCCAGCACCGGGATGTCGCCGAGAACCGGCACCTGGCTTTTGGTCTTGGTCCGGTCGTCGGTGATCAGCCCGCCGAGCACGATCGTATCGCCATTGTCGGCGAGCACCGTCGTCTGGATGCTGCGCCGGTTGGTGATCAGATCGGCGGCGCCGGTGACGCTGCCGACGAGCGACGACACCTCCTGGCTGACCTCGAGCCGGATGCTGTCGCCCTCGTGGATCCGCGGGACGACGCGGAGCGTGATGCCGACGTCCTGCCGCTCGATCGTCGTGAACGGCGTCGTGGTGTTGCCGTCGGTCGCGTAACTGCCTGTCCGGAAAGGAACATTCTGCCCGACGACGATCTCGGCGGGTTCGTTGTCGAGCGTCGTGATCGACGGCGTCGACAACAGGTTCGACTTGGTCGAGGTGCCGAGCGCCTGGACGAGGATGTTGAAATTGCCCTTGCTGCCCCCGACGATCGACAGCCCCTGCCCGACGAGGCCGACCCCGGTCGGAACCAGCGCCTGGATGATCGCGCCGAGCGAGACGCCGGTGTTGGCAAACGAAGTTCCGCCGCTCCCGCCGTCGATGACCGCCGCGCCGCCGGCAGCGAACTGGACGCCGAGAGCTTCGGCGGCATCGCCGGTGACCTCGGCGATCGCCGCCTCGATGAGCACCTGCGGTCGCCGGACGTCGAGTTCGTCGATCAGCGCCGCGATCGCCGCGATCGCCGCCGGGGTGCCGCGAACGACGATCGCGTTCAGTTCGGGCGCGGGCTGGATCGACAGGTCGTCGGTCTGGATGCCCTGCGCGGGGGTCGCGGCGCTCGCGCCACCCGACAGCGCCGCGATCTGGCTGCCGATCGTCGCGCCACCGCCGTTGAGAACGCCCTGCCCCCCGAGCGCGCCGAAGCTCCCGAGACCGCTTGCCTGCCCGCCGTTCGCGCTTCCCGACGAGGTGCCGAAGGTCGATCCCGCGCCGATGCTCGACCGCGACCGCGACAGCGTTCGCGCGACCGGGTTGGTCGCCGCCGCCTGCTGGTTGCCGCTGCCGGTCAGCCCCCGCAGGACGTTGGTCACGCTTTCGGCATCGGCGAAGTTGAGGCGGAAGACCCGCGTCGTCGGCGCGGCGCCGCCCGCCTTGTCGAGCAGCGCCGCCATCCGCCGCGCCTCCGACAGGCTTTTCGCGTCGCCGCGAACAAGAATAATGTTGCTTCGCTCGTCGACCGCGATCTTGGGTGATCCCGGCGCGCTGCCGTCACCGATGATACGCGCGAGCGCCGCCCCTACGTCCTTGGCGGACGCGTATTTCAGTGGCAGGCTTTCAAACGAAGTCCCGCCGCCGGCGTCGAGCTCCTGCGCCAGCCGCTCGACCCGGCGCACATTCTCGGCATAGTCAGTGACGACGATCGAATTGGGGTTGGCGAGTGCCTCGATGCTGCCGAACGCCGCGACGAGCGGACGGAACACGCGGACCGCCGCGTCCGACGGCAGGTTTCGCAAGGGGATTACGCGGGTGACGACGTCCTGCGAGCGAACGACGTTGCGCCCTGATGCCGCCGTCGCGCCGCCCTGGATCGCCGACGCCTGCGGCACGATCCGCCACGCCGCCCCCGACTTGACCGCCGCGAAGCCGTAGACGCGCAGCACCGAGCGGAACAGATCCCACACCCCGTCGGCCGACAGCGGTTCGGCCGAGACAACATTGACGACGCCCTTGACGGCGGGATCGAGGATCAGTGTCCGCCCGGTAATCCGCGATACCTGCTCAGCGACCTGCGCGATTTCGACGTCCCGCATATTGACGATGACATCGTTCGCCCGGACCCGCGCCGGCACCGGTGACGCGGCTTGACCCGCAGCGATGCCGGGCAGCGCGATAAGTCCGATTGCGACCAGATGCTTAATCGTGCGCATGGTCATGCCTCCTAGTGCAATGGAAACGACATGGCGATGCGCTTGCCGTCTCGAACGACCTCGACGCGGACGCGCCCGGAAACGACCGCCTCGTCGAACAGCGCTCGGTCGCGCGCCGGATCGCCGACCGCTTGACCGTTGACCTTCTCGACGATGTCGCCCGGCTGCAGTCCGGCACGGCGCATGTCCTCAGACGGAGTCGCACCGACGCGGTAGCCGTCGGGCGTGGCGGTCGCGCCGAGGCTGCCGAGCAGCGACAGCGGATCGGCGGCACGTGCGCGGTACGCCTCGATGGGCGCGGGATTGCCGACCTCGGGCTGCGGTCCGGGGACGAGCGTTGGTTCGGGCACAACCCCGCTGGCGGCACTGGGCTTGACCGGAAAGGCAAGCGTCTGGAGCTGGCCGTTCACGCGCAGGACGACGAGGTCGAACTCGACCGCGTCGAGGACCGCGCCGCCGGGCAACGTCTCCCCGACCGCGAAAGCCTTGGCCGGGCCGCCCGCCGCCGCGATCAACGCACTCGACGCCGACTGCGGGTGCGCGAGCATGATCCCGCGCAGTTGCAGCCCGAGCGCAGTCGGGTCGCCGGTCGTGCCGGTCAATGCGACGAGCTGCCCAAACGGCGCGAAGCGGGTGACCGGCGACAGGTCGAGCGGCGGTGGCGGTGGCGTGGCGCTGACTGCGGCGACATGCGTGCGCCCGTCGTCGGCCCCGATCAGCCGCCACGTCACCCCGGCGAGCGCCGCCGCGACCGAGGCGACGACCCCGACGGCGATCAGCGCAACCCCCCGATCGATCGTTCGCGGCGTCACGGCGTTGCGGCCCGCAGATCGCGGAAGCCGCGCAACGTCGCGAGCGGCTGCGTCGACCCGGCGGGCGCGACCATGACGGTCACGGCAACGAGGTCGGGGTCATCGCTCGGCTTGGCGGTGGTGGTCACAGCCCATTGACGGCCAAGCATCGTCACGGTTGCGGGCGCAGGCGGCGCGCCCGGCAGCGTCGCCTCGACGAGGCGGTTTTCCGCGACCCAACCGGCGATCGTCCGCGCCTCGACGCCGCGGATCAGATCGATGTGCGCGCTCGTCGCGCGGATCAGCCCGGCCGAGGCGACCGCGAGGACTGCCATCGCGACGAGAGCCTCGATCAGCGTGAAGCCAGCGTCGCGCGCGGTCATCGTGCTGGCAACGCCCGCGTCGCACTGGCGCGTAGCCCGTCGAAGCGCACCGCCCACGCCTCGTCGCCGCGCACGAGCGTCACATCCACCGCGGACGTATCGTCGAGCGCGAGGGGGGCAGCGCCGGGCACGCCCTCAAGGTGCATTCCGTCGGGGAGGACATGATGGTCGATCCCAACCCGGTAGCCATTCGCGTCGGCGTAAAGTGCGGCAGGCGGGCCGCCGAGCATGGCACGGTCCGCGGCGGCCTGGATGGTCCCCGCGAGCCGCCGAGCCTCGACCTCCGCCCCCGGTCCGTGGCTCGCCAGCGACATCACCGTCGCCCCCGACGCGATGCCGATGATCGCGAGGACGACGAGCATTTCGATCAAGGTCAATCCAGCCTCCGCCGGAGAAAGGGGTAGCCCCGCATCCCCGGCCCGGCTCAACGCCCCTTGTCCTGCAGATCGGCATCGATTCCCTCGCCGCCCGGCTTGCCGTCGCGTCCAAACGACAACAGGTCGAATCCAGCGCCCGATTCGCCGGGGCTGCGGTAAACATAGGGGTGGCCCCAAGGATCGGTGGGCGACTGCGCGAGATAGCCGTCAGCGGCAAAGTTGGTCGCCGCGGGCCCGGTCGTCGGCTTGCTGACCAGCGCGCCCAGCCCCTGTTCGGTCGTCGGGTAGCTGCCATTGTCGAGGCGGTACATCTTCAGCGCTGCGCCGATTGATTTGAGGTCGGCCTGCGCCACCGTGACCCGCGCCTGGTCGGGCCGCCCGATCACACTCGGCACGATCAGCGCCGCGACGAGCGCGATGATCGCCAGAACGATGATCATTTCGATCAACGTCAGCCCTGCATCGGCGGCGGCGAGAGGTTCTCGCGCCGCTGGATCACGCAAATGTCGAACCCTTGGGTAAATTGTGTGCAACGTCATACCGTCTTATAGAATGGACGAAGCCAAACGCTATCGACCTGCCGATAGTAAACGACCGAACTGGGCCGGAATGAACCGCGACGCCGCCGACATCGCCGCTCCGACCGGGGGCATTTGGACGCTGTCCGACGGCGTGCCCATCGCGCTTGAATACTGGGATGTCGGGCCCGCTACCGTCCTCGTGCCGACCGAGGCGGTTCTGCTCCTTGCAGTCGACCTGCCACTCGGTCGCGCCGCGCAGCGCCTCGCCGCGTTGCCGTTTGCAATCGAGGACCGGATCGCCGACCCGCTCGACACCGTCCACGTCGCATTGGGAGCCGAGCTCGCGGCGGGATCGTACCTTGCCGGAGTCGTGCGGCACACGGTCATGGCCGATTGGGTGGCGACACTGGCGGCGGCGGGGCTCGGCCACGCTGCGATCGTCCCCGATACGCTGTTGCTGCCGGTGCCGATGCCCGGCACATGGAGCGTCGAGGCGGCGCTCGGGCGGATCATTGTCCGGACCGAGACGGGTGGATTCGCCGTCGCGGTCGAGCGCTTCCCTGCGGTCTGGGCGGCGGGGGGCTCGCTGCCGTGCGTCGTCCATGGTGCGCAGCTTCCGTTCGACCTGCCGATGAGCAGCATCGGCGAGCCCGCGGCGTCGCGGCGTTTGCTCACATCCGCGCTCGACCTGCGCCAAGGCCGCTATGCCGCCGCCGCGCGGCCCGTACCCGCCGCGCTGCGGCGGCTCGGCATCGTGCTCGCTGCCGGGCTGCTTGCGCATACCGCGATCGCCGCCGCCGACACGCTCAAGCTGCGCAGCATCGCCGCCGCGAAGCGGACGACCGCCGAGGCGCTGGTGCGGCAGATGCTGCCCGGCACGCCGTTGACCGCCGACCTCGACCGGATGCTGCCGAGTGGCACTGCTGGGCGCGGGCGCTTCCTGCCGCTTTTGACGCGCGCGTCGACCGCCCTTGCCTCGGTCGGCGGCCTCACGCTGAACAAATTAAGCTATGCCGACACCGACGGCGCGCTGACGCTCGGGGTCGAGGCCGCCGACATCGGCGGGCTGCAGCGGGCGCAGGCGGCGCTCGTCGCGGCGGGGCTCAGCCCGGTGAGCGGTGCAGCGACCGCAACCGCGGGGCGCGCCGACGGCGACATCGTCATCCGGAGCACCGCATCGTGAGAATGCAGTTGAGCGCGATCCGGCTTCCTGTCGGTGTCCGCCGCCTGCCCGGTTTGCGCGCGCTGCCGCTGCCCGCGATCGCGCCGCTGCGGTCGGGGATGGCGCGCTGGATCGATGCGCGCTCCCCGCGCGAACGTTGGCTGATTGCCGCGCTTGCCGTGGTCGCGGCGGCGACGTTGTTAGTCGCGCTCGTCTGGCGGCCGATCGAGGCGGCGCATAGTGCGGCGCTCGCCGATATCGACCGCTATGACCGCATCGCCGCTCGCCTCCGCGTCGCCGGACCCGATGTCGCACGGATGGCGGCGGCGCGGGCGGTGACGCCGTCGACGACGATAACCGATAGCGCAGCGAAGGCCGGGCTGACCATTCAGCGAATCGAGCCGCAGGGCGTGAATATTGGCGTGACGCTCGACGCGGCGGGGTTCGACGCGCTGGTCGGCTGGCTCGCCGCACTCGAACGCGATGCTGGAATGCGCGTTGTCGAGCTCAAGCTTGAGCGCCGCCCCGATCCCGGCGTCGTCTCGGCGCAAGTCACGCTGGCCACGACATGATCGACGCGATGAACGACGACATCGACCTGCCGCCGGTTGCCGCGGCGCAGCTGCCCTATGCCTTCGCGCGGCGGCACGGCGTCGTCGTCGCGACCGCGACCGGCGTTTGCAGCCATCGTCCCGGGATCGCCATCGAGGCGTTGATGGAAGTCCAGCGGCGCTTCGGCGACCTGACCTATGAGCCTGTCGACGAGGCGACCTTCGAGGCGCGACTGCGCGCGCTCTATCGTGACAACGCGAGCGACGCCGCCGACTTCGCCGCTGCCGACACCGATCTCGCTGCGCTTGCCGACACGGCGGCGAGCCTCGACGATCTGCTTGACAGTCGCGACGATTCCCCCGTCATCCGCCTGATCAACGCGCTCTTGCTCGAAGCCGTCCGCCAGGGTGCGTCGGACATTCATTTCGAAACGCAGGAGAAGCGGTGCGTCGTCCGCTTCCGGGTCGACGGCGTGCTCCGCGACATGGTCGAACCGGCACGCGCGCTCGCGCCGCTGCTCACCAGCCGAATTAAGGTTATGGCGCGGCTCGATATTGCCGAGAAGCGCGTGCCGCAGGATGGACGGGTTACCTTGCGCGTTGGTGGCCACGAGATCGACGTCCGCGTCTCGACGCTGCCCGCGCAGCACGGCGAGCGCGTCGTCCTCCGCCTGCTCGACCGCGACGCGACCGACCTCGATCTGTCGCGCCTCGGCATGAGCGCGCGCGACCTCGGCGTGTTCGAACGACTGCTCGCGCGGCCGAACGGGATGGTCCTCGTCACCGGCCCGACCGGATCGGGCAAGACGACGACGCTGTATGCCGCGCTCAACCGGCTGAACGACCGCAAGCGCAACATCATGACGGTCGAGGACCCGATCGAGTACGAGCTTGAGGGCATCGGCCAGATGCAGGTCAATCCGCGCATCGACCTCGATTTCGCGCGTGGCCTGCGGGCGATCCTGCGGCAGGACCCCGATGTCATCATGGTCGGTGAGATTCGCGACCACGAGACCGCCGAAATGGCGGTGCGGTCGAGCATGACCGGGCATTTCGTCCTGTCGACGCTCCACACCAACACTGCGGTCGGCAGCATCACGCGACTCGTCGACATGGGGGTCGAACGCTACCTGCTCGCGCCGATGGTTGCCGGACTGATCGCGCAACGGCTGGTGCGGACATTGTGTCCGGTCTGCCGCGCACCCGGCCAGGCGACTGCGATCGAAAGCGCGATGCTCGGCGGTGCGATCGCAGCAGGGGCCCCGATCCACCGCGCAGTCGGCTGCGCCGCGTGCAACACTGAGGGCTACCGCGGGCGCGGCGCGATCTACGAGATGATCGAGGTCGACGCCGCCATGCAGGGGCTGATCCACGACGGCGTGTCGGAGGCAGACCTTACCATTGCCGCGCGTCGTGCCGGCCCGGCGTTGCTCGAAGACGGGGCGGCGAAGATCGCGGCGGGGATGACCACCGTCGAGGAAGTCGCCCGCGTCGTCCGCGACGATGCTTAAGGCCGCGAACTGATGGCGGCCTTCGTCTTCCGCGCAGTCGACGGGCTGGGCCAGACGCAGCGGGGCGTCGTCGAGGCGAGCAGTGCCGCGAGCGCGCGCCGACTGCTCCGCGATCGAAGCCTGCTGCCCGTCTCGGTCGAGGCGACTCGCGCGACGGCGGCCTCCCCGCGCGCCGCGCTGTTCGAGCGGAAGATCGGTGCCAAAGCGCTTTCTACGCTGACCCGCCAGCTTGCTACGCTGGTCGGCACCGACATCCGCGTCGAGGAGGCGCTCCGGCTCGTCGCCGCGCAGGCGGCGGCTACCCCGGTTGCCGAGCTGTTACTCAACGTTCGCGGGCGGATCCTCGACGGCGGCAGCCTCGCGGTCGCGCTCGCCGAGCACCCCGGGGTCTTCCCCGAATTCTATCGCGCGTCGGTCGCGGCGGGCGAGCAGTCGGGCAAGCTGTCGCAAGTGCTCGGTCACCTCGCCGACTTCGTCGACAGCCGGTACCGCGCGGCGAACAAGCTCCAGCTCGCCTTGCTCTATCCGGCGCTGCTCGGGGCGGTGTCGCTCGGCATGATGACGTTGCTGCTGATCTACGTCGTCCCCGACATCACGCGGGTGTTCATCACGCGCGGGGCGGCGCTGCCGTTCCTGACGCGCGCACTGATCGGCTTGAGCAACGCCGTTTCGAGTTATGGCCTCGTCGCTGCAATCGTCATCGCCGGTGCAATTGTCTTCGCACGGCGCTGGCTGACGGTTGCCACCAACCGACTGCGATTTCACAAGTTCATCGCCACGACGCGCCCGTTTTCGGGCATCAGCCGCCAGCTCAACGCGGCGCGTTTTGCCGGAAGCCTCGCGACACTCGTTCAGAGCGACGTCCCGCTTGTCGACGCGATCGCCACCGCCGCCGCGGTCACACCGAACGTGTTTGTCCGCGCCCGCGCGCTCGAGGTCGCGACGCGGGTCCGCGAGGGGACGAGTCTCCACCGTGCGATGGACGAGGCGCGCGTGTTCCCACAGATGCTCGTCGCGATCGTTGCAAGCGGCGAGAGCAGCGGTAAGCTCGGCCCGGTGCTGGCGCGCGCCGGGGTCGATCTCGACCGCGATCTCGACGCGCTGGTGGCGACACTGATGGGGTTGATCGAACCCGCCGTGCTATTGTCGATGGGCGGAATCGTACTGCTGATGGTGCTGTCGATCCTGCTGCCGATCATCGATCTCAACAATCTGGCCGTGCAGTGAACGGGCTAAAGCTCGATCTCGAGGTCGCTCGGCCCGCGCGCGGCGGGGATCAGCGCAGCCCCGGTCGGCGACGTGTGCAGCCGCAGGACGCCGGCTTCGATGGTCAGGTCGGCGACATGGAGCGCGCGGTTCGCCCACGGCGCGACGACCCCCGTCGTCCGCCCGCCGGCGACCGCGAAGTCGGCGACGAGGCGCGGGACCGCGCGCGTCGCCCCCTGCGCCCGGGCGGTGCACGACCCCGGGTCGCTGGTGACGCTGCCCGCAACACCCTGGTGCTTCGCCGCGAAATCGACTTGGTCGAGCGCGACGTGCACGCCGAAATCGCACGTGAAGGGCAGCGACGGCACGGCAACCGCGACGAGCGGCCAGCCAACGCGTCCGGTCACGGTATCGAGCGCGACTCCGGCGAACGGGCGCCAGCGCGCGCCGCCCTGCAGCGCGCTGCCAGGGCCGTCGACCGTCCAGTGTCCCGCCACCCCAACGGCAGCAAGCGAACCGAGCAGCGACGCGTGCCACGCGGCGACATGGCTTTCGCCGAGCGCCGCCTCACCGCGCCAGACTGTACCGACGGCGTCGACTGCCTTCGGCAGCACGACCCGCGCCGGCAGCGTCATGGCGAGCGCCAGTATATAGATTGCAACACCGCCGACGGCCAGCCACGGGGAGAATCGCGATGATCGCGCGTCGACATCTGCTGCGATCGGCATGGCTCGCGACGCTGGCATCGGCGTGTCCCCCGGTTCCGGCGAAGGTGAAGGGCGACGATCGCCCGCTCGCCGCGCTGCTACTCCCGCTGACCGGCTCGACCGCCGACCTCGCGCGCAGCATGCAGCATGCCGCCGCCCTGGCGCAACCGCCCGACGCGACGAAGACCACGCTGATGATCCTCGATACCGGGGGCACTCCCGACGGCGCAGCGGCGGCGGCGGCGCAGGCGGTCCGGCGCGGCGCCCCGCTGATCGTCGGGCCGATGTTCGCCGCGCAGGTCGCGCCGGTCGTCGCGGCGGCGAAGGGCGTGCCGGTCGTCGCGCTGTCGAACGACGCCGCCGGGACGGCGAGTTTCGCCATCGGCATTACGCCCGCGCAGACCGTCGGCGCGATCCTCGGCTACGCGCGCTCGCGCGGGGTCCGGCGCGTCGCGCTGGCGACGGGCGCGACCCGGTGGGACAGTCTCGCGGCCACGGCGGCGCGGGTGCACGCGGGCAATCTGGGCCTGACCTTGACCGATTTTGCCCCGGGCGCGACGCCCGACGCGGTGCTCGTCACCGGCGACGCCGATGCGCTCGCGGTGACTGCGCACGGGCTGCAGGGCAGCGAGGTCCAGCTTCTCGGCACGTATCAGGCGTTGGCACTATCGGGGGCGGGACTCGCGGCGATCGACGGCGCCTGGCTTGCCGCCCCCGACCCCGACGGCTTTGCCGATTTCGCCCGCCGGTTCGAGACCGCGTACGGCAACCCACCGGGGCTGATCGCGGGCCTCGCCTATGACGCGGTCGGCATCGCCCGGACGCTGCGCGCGAATGGCCACCTCGACCGCGACGGGCTGACCGGATCGGCGGGTTTCCCCGGCGTCACCGGCGCGGTCCGCTTTCGCGCCGACGGCAGTGCGACCCGCGAGCTGGCGATCCTCGTCGCCGAGGGCGGCGAGTTCCGCACGGTCGCGCACAGCCAGACGTGAGGTCGACCGATCGCGACGCGGGCTTCACCCTGATCGAGGTCGTTGTCGCGCTCGCGCTGTTTGCGATCATCGCCCTCGCCGGCGTGGCGCTGGTCAACACCGTCCTTGATGCGCGGCAGCGGACCGCCGGCCGCCTCGACCGGCTCGGCGACCTGCAGCGCGCGATGGTCATTATCGGTCGTGACCTGACCGAACTGGCCGACGCGCCGCTCGTCGGCGGCGCGGTCGGCATCGGCTTCGACCGCCACGCCGGGGGGGGCAGCACGATCGGCGTTACCTACCGTCTCGATGGGGTGGTCTTCGAGCGGATCGCCAACGGGCGGACACAAGTCGTCCTCGACCATGTCGCCGGCGTGCGCTGGCGCTATTACGCGGTCCCCGGCGGGTGGCAGGACCGCTGGCCGACGACGACGGTCCAGGCGCGCGGCTGGCCGGTGGCTGTCGCGGTCGACGTCGATGTCGCCGGGCCGGGGCTCGGCGGCACGCTGCGCCGAGTGATCGATCTGCCGGTACGCCCGCTTGCTCCTGGCGCGGTTGTAGCGCCGTGATCCTGCTCAACGTCCTCGCGATGGTCGCGGTCGCGGTCGCGGCGGTGATGCTGATGCTCGGCACCCAGGACCCCGCGCTCGACCGCGCGATCCGGCTGCGCGAGGCGGCCCAGGCTCTGAGCGTCGCGCGCGGTGGTGAGTTGTCGGCGATCGCCGCGCTCCGCCGCGACATGATCGCCGCGCCCGGTACCGACAACCGCACCGAAGCGTGGGCGAAGGTCGCGCAGGCGCAAACGCCGATCGAAGGCGGCACCTTCACCCTGACGATTGCCGACGCGCAGGGGCGGTTCAATGTCAACGACGCGGCCGGGGCGGGCGAGCCGGTGCTCGCAGCGATCACGACAGCGCTGCGGCTCGACCCCGATATCGCCAGCCGGATCGCCAAGTCGATCGCCGAGCGCGGCCGGGTCTCCGACCTCGCGCAGCTGAGCCGCGCCGAGATCGACCCCGAAACGATCGCCAAGCTGCGCTCGCTCGTTACCGCGTTGCCGGGACGCGCCGACGTCAACGTCAACGTCGCTGCTCCAGAACTTCTCGCGGTGCTGGTCGGCGACCCCGTCGGGGGTCGGATCCTCGGCGATCGCCGCGACCGCGCCGGACTGCTGACCCCCGCCGACTTCGCTGCGACCGGGCTGCGGCTGGCGGCGGGAGCGGGGTACACTTCGGACCATTATGTGGTGACGACGACGGTGACGATGGGCGGAACGACGCAGACGCTGACCAGCCTGCTCGAGCGGCGGGGTGGCCGGACACCGGTCGTCGCGACGATCGCGCGTTCGATCGGAGAAGGCCTGAATTAACGAATTGGTAAGGCTAAGTTCGCAACTTTCACACGAAGAGCATGCCTGTTATTGCGCCAATTCCCAACTCTCAGTAATATTGCTGCTCAACGAGTCGGCTTCCTTTTCTACAACCCGATCGCGCTCCGCCCTTCAAAGCCCTTATGGCAGGTCCGACAGGATGTAGGACAGCGCCAATCGCCTTAGCCCGCGACCGCGACGATCCACGTCGCCGCCGCGAGGAAAACTCCGAACGGCAGGCGGGTTGTCGCGGTGATCCCGCGCCGCCACAGCAGCAGCGCGACGACAATCCCCGACAGCGCCGCCGCGAGCAGGACGACCGGCAGCGCCGCCCAGCCGAGCCACGCGCCGCTCGCGGCGAACAATTTGGCGTCGCCGCCGCCGAGCCCCACTCGTCCACGCAGCACCTTGTACGCCGCCGCGACTCCGGTGAGGCTGAGATATCCCACCACCGCGCCGATCACATGATCGACAAGGTCGCCGGGCGCGAGCCACGATGTCACGCCGAGCCCGGCGGCGACGAGCGGCAGCGTCACCGCCGACGGCAGCCAAAAATGCTCGGCGTCGAGCCGCGCGAGCAGCAGGAGCGCCCAGCCGAGGGCCGCGACTGCTCCCGCCATCCGCAGATCGGCGATCGCCAACGCCGCGACCACCCCGATCGCCGCTCCCGCCGCTTCCGTTGCCGGATCGCGCCAAGCTATCGCCGCGCGACAACTGCGACACCGCCCGCGTTGGACCGCGAAGCTGACGAGCGGGACGAGCTCGATCGGTCCGAGCATCGCGCCACACGCCGCGCACGCCGACCGGGCCAGCGCGATCGGCCGCCCGGCGGGGAGCCGCACCGCAACCAGCGCGACGAAGCTGCCGACGACCGCGCCGACGGTGCCGAAGGCGACGGCGAACAACGGGGGCGGCAGCGCGATCACCCCGCTTCGTCGCACGCTTTGCCACCGCTGTAACCATCGGCCCGCGCCACACGAACAAGCGCACATGCCCGCACCTGCTGCCTCGGGCGTGGCCCGTGCCTTTGCGTACGGTCTGGCGCCAACTATGGTCGGTTTCGTCCGGCGGGAGTCGCGTGTGGAAGAATGGGGGTCGCTCATGCTGGCGGCGCAGGCCGGTAACGGCGGCGCGTACCGGCGGCTGCTCGCCGAAGTCCGTCCGTGGCTGCTGCGTTATTACGCGCGCCGCCTGCCGCCGCCCTCGGTCGACGACGCGGTGCAGGAGGCGATGATCGCGCTGCACACCAAGCGGCACACCTACGATCCCGATCGCCCGTTCGGCCCGTGGCTCGCGGCGATCGCGCGGTACAAGTGGATCGACCGGCTGCGCGCGATGAAGCGAACCGCCGCCGACGAACTTCCCGACGACCTGTCGGTCGGCGACCACGAAGCGGCGGTGACGAGCGCGACGGTCCTGACCGCGCTGCTCGGCGAGCTTAAACCGGCGCAGGCCGAGGTCATCCGCCTCGTCAAGCTATCGGGCCTGAGCATCGAGGAAACGGCGGCGCGGACCGGCCAGTCGGCAAGCCTCGTCAAAGTCAATATCCACCGTGGCCTCGCGCGCCTCGCCAAGCGCCTCGCCGCCGAACCGATCGAAGGACGCGACGATGGCGAGTGAACCGCATGACCGGCTGATCGAGCG
Organism: Sphingomonadales bacterium; assembly: GCA_038238995.1. GTDB lineage: Bacteria > Pseudomonadota > Alphaproteobacteria > Sphingomonadales > Sphingomonadaceae > Polymorphobacter_B. The sequence continues at coordinate 32,256 of JBBSFF010000001.1, read as the reverse complement.
GCTCGCGCACGGGCTGAAGCCGGTCCGACGGCGCCTGCCGCTGCGCGACGCGGCGATCCTCATCGGGCTCGGCATCGTCGAGATCGCGATCTACATCTGGGTTAGCGGGATGCGCCCCGACATGCCCGAAGCGATGGGTCTGATGGCGTTCTGGTGGAAGGCGGCGAGCCTCGGCGTGCTCGCGGTGATCGGCGGCGCGACCGCGCTCGGCGCGCTGGACCCGACGCGGTCGCCCCGGCGCGGCCTGCGCGGCTTTGCGGTCGCCGCTGCGGTGGCGATCGCCGCCGGCTGGGCGATCGACGCGGCGAGCGCCGGGGTCGGGCCGCTGATCGCGCGGCTCGACTGGCGCGAGGGGCTCGCCTGCGTCCGTGCGGTCGTCCTCCTCAGCATCCCCGCGCTGCTCGCGCTCGGGCTGCTGATGCGTCGCGGCGCACCGACCGATCCCGGCGGGACGGCGGCGGCGGTCGGGCTGACCGCAGCGGCGTGGGGCGGCGCGGTATTTGTCCTCGCGTGCCCGCACGACGATCCGCTCTATGTTGCGCTGTGGTTCGCGGTTTCGATCGCCATCGTCGCATGGCTCGCACGCCTGGTTCTGCCGCGCCTGACGCGCTGGTGATCGCTGGCTTTATCGCGGGAGGGTGAAACCGGTCGCGCGGTCGGCTCGTTTCTCTCGGGCAATGATCGTTGTGACTTCTCTTTCGAGACATCGTTCGAGCGACCTTCGGCACGCGGCCGTAGTCGGCATTGTTGTGCTGCTCCATGTCGCTGGACTGGAGGTCCTGTCCGGCGGCCGCCGCGCCGCTCCCGTTGGGCAAGCCGCGACGATCGCAGTTCGTGAAATAGCGGTTCCTTCGGTGCCTCTCCTCGATCTGACCCCGCCCGCGATGTCGACCATCCCAGCTGATGTCGCGATGCCGGTGATCGAGGTCGCCGATGGTGTCCCGATCGACGATTGCCCACTGATCGACACGATCACCGCGGCGCTCGCGCGAGACCATGACGTTGCGGCGGCGTTCGCCGCTCAGCCCAATGCCACGGCGGTGATGGTCTGGGACGGCAGGTGGGGACCCGACGCGTCACCCGCCGAACGATCGATCCGCCGCATCGTCATGGAACACATTCAAGCCGCGAGCGCCGCCTGCCGCAATTCGCCAATGGTAGGGCCGCGACTGTTGATCGTCGCAAACGGCGGAAATCCCGTTGCGGTTGCGATTGGCTCCGGCACGTGGCGATGGTCGCAATTACTATCGTAAGACTATATCACGAACATATTCCGCCAAAAGTATTGGATCCACTGCGATTATTTTTTTCTCCTACGCATCCATTTATAGCTGAACGCGTAATTAACTTGCACGCGGCGTTGACCGCGGTGGCCACAGGGAGAACGACGCGTGACGATTCGAAATCGGCTGATTACCGGAACGGCGTGCGCGGCGCTGATGGCTATCGGGACGTCCCCCGCAATGGCGTCGAGCCACCGCGAGGCTCCTAACATCACTAAGATGCCAAAGGTCGACAATACCGATACGTACGCTTTCACGAGCTACGAGCCGGGTCGTCAAGATTTCGTTACCCTGATGGCCAATTTCCAGCCCGCCGAAGATCCTGGCAGCGGTCCGAACTATTACACGATGGACCCCGACGCGATTTACGAAATTCACGTCGACAATGACGGCGACGCGGTCGAGAACCTGACTTATCAGTTTAAGTTCACGAACGCCTTGACCGCTGATGTCGGCATCCAGCTTAATGTCGGCGGGAAGAACCTGTCGATCCCGCTGCGTGCGATCGGCCCAGTCGCTCGCGCAGCCGATCCCAACCTCGGCGAGAACGAGACATACACGGTTACCCAAATCACCGGCGACCGTCGCCTCGGCACCCGCGCCACGGTGACGCCGGTTGGCACGACTACCTTCTATAAGCCGTTGGAAAATGTCGGGAACAAAACCTTCCCGGGCGGCTATGCGGCGTACGCCAACACATTTATTTATGGGGCAACGATCCCCGGTTGCGCGACCCCGGCGAAGGTTTTTGTCGGTAGCCGCGCCGAATATTTCGCTGTCAACCTCGGTCCGGTGTTCGACCTCGTCAATTTCGTTCCTGTCGAGGGCGATTTGAATCCGATCTACGGCAACGGCACCGCTTTCCCCGGCGGTATCGTCCAGGACCAGGCTAACCAGGAGCTGATCGGCAAGAAAAACGTCACGACCATCGCCATGGAAATTCCGAAGGCGTGCCTCGTCGGAACCGGCAACGGTGTCATCGGTGTCTGGTCGACCGCCAGCTTGCCACAGGCGCGCCTGCTGCGGACCACGCCGTCGTTCAACCAGGCGACGCTGCAGGGTGGCGCATATGTACAGGTCTCGCGCCTCGGTATGCCGCTCGTCAACGAGCTTGTCATCGGCATCAAGGACAAGGACCTGTTTAACGCCGCCGAGCCGAAGGGCGACGCTGCGCTGATCGATTATGTCACCAACCCGACGTTCCCGGCGATACTCGATGCGCTGTTCCGCACGCCAGTTCGCGGTGTCATCGGTGGGTCGGGGTCGATCGCCCCGACCAACTTCCCGCGCAACGACCTTGTCGCAACGTTTCTCACTGGTTTCACCGGTGTCAACCAACTGAAGGCACCGGCGGGGGCGACCGCGCCTGTCGCGTCGGAGATGTTGCGGCTCAACACTGCGGTCGCCCCCACCCCGCAGGCAACTCAGAGCACCTTCGGGGTTGTCGGCAACGATCTCGCCGGCTTCCCGAATGGACGTCGTCCGGGTGACGATACGGTCGACATTGTCCTGCGAGTCGCGATGGGGCGGCTATGCTATCCAATACCGGTTGCCGGCGTACAGACCAATCTTGGCCTGTGTGCCCCCGCCGACGCGTCGACCGGTATGGCGGCGTACACCGATGGTGCGCCGAGCAGCGCGACGAACATCTTGAACACTTTCCCTTACTTGAACCCTCCGCTCCGCGGCTCGCCGCGTCCGCAGACGCAGCCGTAAGGGGGGCAGACGATGAACAAGAACTTGCGCTCGTTCTTCACGCTGTCGATCCTCGCCGGGTTGGCCGCGTGCGGCAACAACAACAATGGGCAAGCGGCCGCGCCCCCTGTCGTCACTCCGGTGACGAAGACCGAGGATCAGTTCGGCGGCTGCTTCGGGACGCGCTTCCGGGCCGCGCCTAATACCAAGGCGACGGACCCGGTACCATGTCCCGATCTGGCCCCGCTCAGTTTGACGACGAAGCCGATTCCGCTCTGACGCACTGTTATCCGCGTACGGGGGTTGTGCCCGGGCGCGAATAACCGAACGTCAAGCTTGAAAATACGGTATCGAAGTCCGCCTTCGGGTTCCCGATTAACGACTTGGTCCAGACGACGTTCATCTGCCAGAGCCCGCGGAAAGGGATCGTGAAGGTCGCCTGCCCGCGGGCATCGGTTTTATGGGTTTCGACCGGACGCGCATCGAAATCGAGGTTGTTGAGCTTGACGAACGCACCGGCGAGCGGATGACCATTGTACAGGACCGTTACCGGCAGCGACTGATCCACGCCCATCGCGTATGGATCGCGATTTGGCACGATCTCGAGCGTCATGCCGACCGGTCGGGTTACCTGCGGCTGCGGCTCGGGCGACGCGCCGATCCGCACCAGCGCCTTCGCCCGTCGGCTATAGAGTTCACGCCCCGGGGTATCTGTCGTTCCCGCCTGCGCCCGCAAGGCGATCGCCGGCGCAATTCCCTCGGCAGCGATATAGTCGTTGAAGCGCAGCGCTGGCAGATTGCTCTCGGCGCGATTTGTTTCGAGCACGATGATGTACGTCGCGGGCTGGGCGAAGCGCATTTCGGCATCGCTCGCGCCACCCGTCGGCGGCTTCAGATCGGCGCGTCGGTCGACCAAGCCCGTCGGACCGACCGCGGCAAATTTGGCGATCCGGTCAAGCGCCGCCGACCAGCGCTGCCGAAGCGTGCCGTGGCCAACCTCGATCGTCACCGGGACCGGCGAATCGACCGCGGCGGCGAACGATTGCGGCTGTACCCAGAAATCATGCGCGGCGACGGTCGCGGCCGAAGCGCTGGCGACGATAAGGAGAGCAAGTTTGCGCATGTTGGCGGGTGATCCCGATAAGGCCGACCGCTTCGATGCCGCCACGTCAAGTTACGGTCAACACCTCGGGTGGACGCATCGTTGCATCGCAGCCGCGTGCATCGTGTCGATCGCTGCGCCCGCCGCCGCGCACAGTGGGACGGGTCTCGCTGGGGGCTTCGGATCGGGCTTTCTCCACCCATTGAGCGGGTTCGATCATTTGCTGGCGATGGTGTCGGTCGGGCTGTGGGGCGCCTTCCTTGGCCGACCGCTGATCGTTGCCCTGCCGGTGATCTTCCCGACCGTCATGGCGATCGGCGGCGTACTGGGTATCGCCGGACTGCCGATGCCACCGGTCGAGATCGGCATCGCGGTGTCTGTCCTCGTCCTCGGCGGCATGATCGCCGGAGCGGTTCGCGCGCCGGTCTGGCTTGCGTCGCTGATCGTCGCGGTGTTCGCGATCTTCCACGGCTACGCGCACGGCAAGGAATTGCCCTCTGCGGCCGATCCGGTCGGCTATAGCGCGGGGTTCGTGCTGGCGACGGGCATGCTTCACGTCGTCGGCGTCGGCCTCGGCCTGATCAACGACCGTCCCGGCGGCGCGGTCATCACCAGGAGCTTGGGCGGGCTGGTGATGCTTGCAGGCGTCTGGTTCCTGTGGGCCGCGCTGCGTTGAGGGGCGGTGTCCTGCCCCCGGCGTTGCTGTTCGCTGCGCTCGCCTTCGCGCTCGCCTATGCGCCGCGCGGGGCACGACTGCTCACAATCGTCATGGCATTGATTTCCGCCGCAGCTATCGCCCAGACACCGATCGCGCCGCGCTGGGTCGATCATGTCTTCACCGGCTGCTGGCTGTCCGTCATCGTCACCGCTGCATCGATCCACCGACGCCGCGGGATCGGCGATCGCATCGCGCTGGCGCTCGGGGTCAATGCCGGGGTCTGGGCGGGCGCGACCACCGCGGTGGCAGGCACGACGCTCGACATCGCCAAGGCCGCTCCGCTGCTTGCCCTTTGTTTGCCAGCCGTATGGCTCGTCGCGACCCGGCGCGGGATCGCGCTCAAGGTCGCTGGCAGCTGGCTCATCGCGATCGCCGCCCTCGCCGCCGTCCTGCCGATCGTCCCGACGCCGGGCTACGCCCCCGACCACATGGAGTAGGTCAGCGCCGTGCTGGCGCGTCGAGGACCGCCTCGACCAATCGCTCGTGGAGCGCGATATTCGCCGGATTCGTCGGAGCCAGTCGCGCGAGCAGTTCGGCATTCGTCGCCCGATACGCATCGAGGTTCGCATCGTGGCTGTGGAACGCCTTAAGCAGCACCTCGCCCCCGACATCGGCAGCAAAATCCGGATAATAATAGCCGTAGTCGCGCAGGAATTCGGAGTTGTGGATCAGCGGATAGCCGCCGTGGAGAACCTCGTAATACAGGTAGTTGAGCCCGTTCTGCCAATGATGTGTGACCACCGCGTCGCAATAATTGGCCAGGAAATCTGCCGAAACGAAGCGCGGCTCGAACGTCATCACCCCCGCCTTGGTGGCGCGCAACGCGCTGGCGAAGCTGAGGAAATGCGGCTGTTCGCGGTGTTTGGCGGTGTTCGAAACATATATCTCGCGCACCGCCGCGGGCTCGGCCCGCCACGCCGCCTCGCACACCAGCATCGCGAGGTGACTCGTCTTCATCACGGTGATGTTCGGCTCCATGATGCCGACCCGCCACCCGGTCGCCGATGGCCGGTAGCCGAACCGGTCGCCGAGGTGGCTCGCGCGATGGTCGATGAAGGTGGGTCGCCAGATCTGCGGGATCGGCTCGACGGGCACGCGGTACAATGTCCGACACCAGCCGGCATAAGTGTGGAGGTGCTGCGGCGTCATCCACAGCATATCGTAGCAATCGAGATCGAAATATCGTTCGGCGTCGGCCCGGACCGGATTGGCGGTGATCGCCTCGAGCGAGATCACCGCGCCGTTCCCGCCTTTGTAACCGATGACGCGGATGCCGCGCTCGCGCAGCGCCTTGAGTTCGGCGGTCTCGATGCTCGCACCGAGGATGATAACGACGTCGAGATCGTCGGCGACCGTCGCCGTCCGGACGACCGGAACCCCGTCCATGCCGAGGTCGGGCGGCCAGCCGGTGAACTCGCCGTCGCCATGGTTGAGCAAATGGACGCGGCGACACCCCGGCGCGGCGGCGAACATCTGGTACAGGAACAGGACGTTCTGGCGCAGGCCATTCTCGTACAGGCCGAGCTCGCCGTCGCTCTGGATGAAGATCGTGATCCCGATGACGTACCCGCCGTCCCCCCGCCGGTCGCTCACCCGATCAGTTCTTTCTTGACCGATACGCACCCCGGACCCGCCGCGGTGAGGTAGAGTTGCAACCCCGGGTTCGCCTCGCTCTGCATGACGCGCGCGAGCAACGGCTTCTCCGGGCCAAAGCCCGTGAACACCCGCGCCTTCAACGCGGCGCACGTTTCGGGCCAATAGATGACCTGAGTATAGAGTCCCGAACATGTCCCCGCCGGCGCGATGACGAGCGTCGTTAGCCGGGTCTGCGGCGTCTTGGTCGACGCCGTCGCCGGGTGGCTGCTTTCAATCGTGACGACGGTCGGCCAGCGGTTCGCGTCGGGGCCGAGCGGCTGGACGGTGAAGTTTGCTTCGCCGGTCTCGAACACGAACGCCCCCGCCTGCTGAAAGACCGACGCGCAGGTCGACATCCGGATCTGCGCGAGCGCGGCGGTAAGTCTTTGATTCGCGCTGGCGCCGCTCGCGCGGAATCCGCCAGCCACTCCGGGAACCGGCGGCGCACTCGCCGCGGGAACCGTGGTCCCGGCCAGCGCGACCGCCGCCGCCATGACCCGCACCCTGCCCTTCATCCCATCACTCCCGCGATCAACTCTTCATGGCGTGCACGCACTGCGCTCGAGTCTATGCTGAACCGGTGGAGGAACGCCATCGCCTCGGCGCGCGCCGCCGCCGCCCGCCCGCGATGTCGACGGCTCGCGTCAACGATCGCCCGCCCGCCATCGGCCGGGTCGAAGGAGGCATAGGCGTAGCCAACCCCCTCGATCGATGGCGAGTTGTGGATCAGCGGGTGCCCGCTCCACAGAACGTCCCAGTAAAGGTAGTTGAGGTCGTTTTCCCATTGGTGGACAACGACCGCATCGACGTGGGTGTGGAGGACCTCGGCGATCGGCATCCGCCCCTCGGCGAAGAGTTTGCCGGCGCGGAAGAGGTCGAGCGAGCTCGTCAGTTCGAGGAAGTGCGGCACGAGCTTGATCAAGCTGGTGTTGAACAACAGGACATTGTCGATCGATTCGGGCGCCAACCGGAAGGCTTCCTCGCAGGCAAGGAGGGGTAGATGAAACGTCTTGAGCACATTGACGTTGGGCTCGAGGATACCGACACGCAGCGCGTCGGTATCGCGGTCGGCCTTATAGAACGGATTGCGTCCGGCCGCGCGGGCGCGTGCCTCGACGAAGATCGGGTCCCAGATGTGAGGGACTTGCTCGACCACATCGGACCGGGTCAGCAGGCAGCTCGCGCGGTTCATCGTCCAATGCTGTGGGGTGATCCACACCGCATCGAACGGCACCGCGGAAACGATTTCACCGTGCGGCATCGCACTCGCCAGCGCCTCGAAGTTCATCGCCATCGAATTGCCCGCCATGTACGACACCAGCCGCCCGCCGCGTTCACGAAATCGATGCATCGCGTCGGCAGGAGCGCGCATCCCGCATTCGATGATCAGGTCGAGCCGGTCGGCAGCCTCCTCGGCGGTCGCGGTCGATATCCCACACCATGCTGCAAGCGGGTGCGGTGCGGGCGCACCCGAGCAATCGACTACGACGACTTCACAGATGCTGGCGAGGCGCTGGAGCAGCAGAACGAGCAAAACGCAATTCTGACCGATGCCCGACGACCATAGCAGATCGGTCGGGTCGTCGCTCGCTCGACCGAAGGTGACGCCGACGCGAAGCTTCATGCGCTCTATCTAGCGAACGGCAAACGGCGCGTCATCATCTGACGCGCCGTTGCTTTGGTTTCGAAGGTCAGACGATCGAGCGGGCTACCACTTGTAGCCGACGCCCGCCGATGCACCGACATCGCCCGCGCGGGTGCTGACACCCACGCTCGCTCCGAGCACCCACTGCGTGCCCGGGCGTGCCTGATACTTCAGGTTAAGCGAGGTCTCGCCGCGGAAGTAGCCCACGCCGCCGACCACACCCATCTCGCCCGGCTCGAGCGGGACGTTGACGGTTGCTGCCGCGAGCGCCATCGCGACACCGCCGCGCGCACGCCGTTCGTCGTTACGGACCGAGTTCAACTGCCCGAGGGTCGCCGCGTCGGTCGACAGAATGCCCGGCGCGATGTTCGTCAGGCGACGCTCGGCACCCGGCGCTCCGAACGACACTGTGTTGGGCGTGTTGGCAACCGACCCGGCACCGATCGCGACCGAGTTGACGCCAGCCGGGGTGACCGACGAGCTGGCACCGAGTGCAACCGAGTTGGTCCCGGCGGCGACCGAATTATACCCGCCGGCGAACGAGCTGACCCCGGACGCATTGGCGTTGACCCCGAAGGCCGAGCCGTTCGCCGCCGCATTCGACCCGACGCCGACCGCCACCGAGTTCGTGGCGAACGGACCGACCACCCCGATCGACGCGAACCGGGTGTCGACCGACGTCTGGAAGGTAAAGAACTGACCGCCGTTGGTCGCGTCGGTCGACCCCGCGGCGATGGTGCCTGGGGCGACGTTGACGACCTTGCGTTGGGTTCCCGCCGCCGTGCCGCCGACCGCGAAGACGCCCGCCTGGCCACCGTCGGTCGAACCCGAACCGATCGCGACCGAGCGCGCTCCCGTCGTAATGGCGCTTTGGCCGATCGCTACGTTCCCGACCAGGCTGGCGTTCGCCGAGTCGCCGATCGCGACCGAGCTCTGCCCGCCAGCGTTGGTCAGGTTACCGATGGCAACCGCGCCCTGGCCGTTGGCGGTATTGCTGTTACCGACCGCAACCGCACCGGTGCCGGTGGCGACGTTAGGATCACCGATCGCGACCGCACCGTTGCCGGTGGCGACGTTACGCGAGCCGACCGAAACTGCCGATCCGCCCTGGGCCACCGCGCCGCGACCGATCGCAGTCGATTCGAACCCGGTGGCGCTCGCCTGGGTACCGGCCGCGAACGATCCATCGCCGCTGCCAGTCGACCCGTACCCGATCGCCAGCGAATTGAGGCCGGTCGCGGTCGGGAAGGGATAGGCACTGGTGTTGTTCGTCTCGACGACACCGATCGTTCCGTTGGTCAGACCTGCGATGTTCGCGGTGTTGGTCGCGGTCGATGACGAGACCGCAGTTACCGATGAGCTGACCGCGGTGACCCTAACTTCACTCGTCGAGATCCGTGTCGTCAGCGAATTCGACGCGTTGGTCAGGCTCGTCTCGTCGGCCGTCGCGCGCGTCGACAGCGAATTCGACGCGTTGGTCAGGTTGGTCTCGGTGGTCGATGCGCGCGTCGACAACGAGTTCGAGGCGTTCGTCAGGCTCGTCTCGTCGGTCGTCGCCCGGGTCGAAAGCGAATTCGACGCATTGGTCAGCGCGACCTCGGTGTTCGATGCCCGCGTCGACAGCGAGTTCGATGCGTTGGTCAGCGACACGCCGTTCGCGGTGATCACCGCCTCGTCGACCACCGCACGGTTGGTCAGCGAGTTCGACGCCGCCTGAAGCGACGTCGCATTTTGGCTAACGACCACTTCCGAGCTGCTGATCCGCGTCGTCAGCGAGTTCGACGCATTCGTCAGCGACGTCGCGTTCTGACCGACGATCACTTCCGAGCTGCTGACCCGTGTCGTGAGCGATGTATCAGCCGCCGTCAGCGACGTGGTCGCACTCACTAGGGAGGTCGACACATTGGCGATCGACGTCGAGTTGGCAGCGATCGACATTGAATTGTTCGCGGTCGACGACGACACATTGGTCAGCGACGAGGCGACGGTCGCAATCGATGTCGAATTGTTGGCGATCGATGTCGAACTGTTCGCCGTCGAAGACGAAACGTTAGTCAGGGACGATGCGAGCCCGGCGATCGACGCCGAGTTGTTGGCGATCGACGCCGAGTTGTTGGTGGTCGACGTCATGACGCTCGCGAGCGAAGCCGAGACATTCGCGATCGACGTCGAGTTGTTGGCGATCGACGTCGAGTTGTTGGCGGTCGACATGGCATTGTTTGCGGTCGACGTCGACACGTTGTTCAGCGACGACGCCAGACCGGCGATCGACGTCGTGTTGGCCGCGGTCGATGATGACACGTTTGTGAGGGAAGACGCGAGACCGGCGATCGACGCCGAATTGGCAGCGGTCGACGACGAAGTACCCGCAATCGACATCGAGTTGGCGGCAGTCGATGACGAATTGGCCGTGGTCGATGTCGAGACATTGCCAAGCGACGTCGCGATATTGGCGATCGACGTCGAGTTGTTCGCGGTCGAGGTCGAACCCGCGGCGATCGAGCTCGAGTTGCCCGTGGTCGACGATGACACGTTGTTCAGCGACGACGCGAGACCCGCGATCGACATCGAACTGTTCGCGATCGATGTAGTGTTGTTCGCGGTCGATGTCGACACATTGCCCAGCGAGCTCGTCGTGTTCGCGATCGACGTCGAGTTGTTGGCGATCGAAGTCGAGCTGTTCGCGATCGACATTGAATTGTTCGCGGTCGAACTCGACACATTATTCAACGACGACGAGAGGCCGGCGATCGACATCGAGCTGTTGGCGATCGAGGTCGAACTGCCCATGGTTGACGATGACACGTTGTTCAGGGACGAGGCGAGACCGGCGATCGACGTCGAGTTGTTGGCGATCGAGGTCGAGTTCCCCATGGTCGACGACGATACGTTAGTCAGCGACATCGCCGTATTTGCGATCGAACTCGAGTTGTTCATCGTCGACATCGAAGCTGCGGCGAGCGAGGAGGTGTTGTTGGTCACCGACATTGAAACGTTGCTCAGCGATGTCGACACATTCGCGGTCGCGCCTGCACCGGACGTGATGTTCGACTGTAACGTTGTCGCAACCTGGTAGAGCTCGGCGCCATTGATGGCGTCGGTCGAAGTCGAGGTAATGCGACCGGCGGCGACATTGAGCAACCGTGACGCCGCAGAGCCGCTAACACCGAAGGAGACGCCGCGGTTGTTGGTCGAGTCGAATGGCACAGGGGCGACGGCGGTCCCGCCGAAGGTCAGGCCATTGACCGCCGATGTCGATAGCGAAGTATTGTCGGCATTGGTGAACGTCGCGCTGTTACCGAGCGCGGTGGCCGCCTGCGCGAGCGTGCCGACAACCGTATTGTTACCGATCGCGGTCCCTTCGTTGCCGAGCGCCTGTGCCAGATAGCCGAACGCAGCGGTATTCGTTCCCGAGGCAACGGCCGCTGCACCAATCGCGGTCGCGTGGAAGCCGGTTGCGAAGGCCGACGAACCGACCGCGGTTGCACTGGGTCCGGTGGTTGCGTTTGCGTTCGAACCGAACGCGGTGGAATCGGATGAAGTCGCGTTGGCATTGGCACCGATCGCGGTCGTGTCGGTCTGGGTCGCCTGCGCATTGTTACCGCCTGCAGTGCTCGTCGCCGTGGTCGCGGCCGCGCCCAGCGGCATGGTCGAAACGCCGTCGTAGAAGACGACCGGGACTGCGCCCGCACCCGACGCCTGCATTGCGAGGACGAGGCCTGACGAACCGAGCAGCAACGCATTGCGAACGCGCAACGAAACACCGACAGACATGAGCTGTAGCCCCCAAAGTTAACCGACAAGGCGCCCGGGCTTTGCCAACCTGAACACAAGACTGACGCTGCGATGAACTCAACTTGGTTCGGTGTCAATAAGCCGCACGCGGTCGCACCCAGGAAAATCGTGCCGTTTTCGATGAAGCTTTCAGGACACTCTCGGAATGTGGGCACGGGCTGACCGGGTCCGGACCCGCGACGCTTCGTCGTAAAGCGGGGTCGATCCGTCGTATCGAAGTCGTTCAGCTCTATTCATCGTCAGGGGCACCCGGCAAACCCAAGTGGCAGGCGGGGGAGCGATAGTTCATGAATAAGCGGTTGGCGCGCCTTGTCGGTTCCATCGCTTTGGCGGCGGGCATTCTGAGCGGTACGCCGGCCGCAGCCGGGCCGTGGCAGTGCGTGACGTTCGCTCGAGCTTTTTCGGGTATCGATTTGCACGGAAATGCGGCGACATGGTGGGACCAGGCGGCGGGGAAATATGCCCAGGGAAACGCACCGCGGGTTGGCGGAGTGCTCGTCTTCAAGGCGACGGCAGCACTCCACGTCGGCCATGTCGCGACGGTCAGCGCGGTGGTGTCGCCGCGTGAAGTCAGGGTCACGCACGCCAATTGGTCGCCAATCCACGGACGTCGCGGCCAGGTCGAGAACGATGTGGCAGTGGTCGATACCTCCGACGCCGGTGATTGGAGCCGCGTCAGGGTATGGTACGCGCCGGTCGGCGAGATCGGACGGCGCGACTATCCGGTGTACGGCTTCATCTATGCAGCAACGCTGCCGGTAGTTGCCGGTGCGACCGCGGTCGCGATTGCCGCGATCGACGCGTTGCCGGTCGAACTGGCCGGGCTCTAGTCGCCCTGCGCGTCCACCTCGCGCCGACCGGATTTGGCGACGGCGAACGGCTCGCTGGCGGGCCGGTCCGCTTCGATACGGTGCGCCTTTTCCTCGACGATCTCGAGCGTCGCCTTCCGCTTGAGGGGCTGGAGCGCGGTATCGCCGACCTGCCCGAACCGGTCCGCCGGCAGATCCTTGGGCTGCGCAATGCGCTGATCGCCCCGCGTTCGCCCATTGCCGGCCTCAAGTTCGACCGGGTGCATGTCATGGGCGTCGTCAACGTCACTCCCGACAGCTTCAGCGATGGCGGGCAAGGCGGCGACCCGGTTGTCGCGGCGCAGGCGATGGCAGCGGCGGGGGCGAGCGTCATCGATATCGGCGGCGAGTCGACCCGGCCACGCGCGGCGACGGTAAGTCTCGTCGAGGAACTGGCGCGAGTTGGCCCGGTGCTCGCCAGGGTCGACGGGCTGACCGTGTCGATCGATACGCGCAAGGCAGCGGTGATGGCAGCGGCGCTTGATGCCGGAGCGACGATCGTCAACGACGTCTCGGCGCTGACGCACGACCCCTACGCGCTCGCCTTCGTCGCCGCACGAGGGTGTCCGGTAGTGCTGATGCATGCGCAGGGCACACCGCAGACGATGCAGAACGCGCCAGTGTATGATGACGTCGTCCGCGATGTCTTCGACTGGCTCGCGGGGCGCATCGCAGTCTGCGTCGCGGCGGGGGTCGACCGTGCCCGGATCATTGCCGACCCTGGGATCGGCTTTGGCAAGACGCTCGAGCATAATCTCGCATTGCTTCGTGGGATCGCGCTGTTCCACGGCCTCGGCGTACCGCTGCTGCTCGGGGCGAGCCGCAAGCAAATGATCGGGGCCTTGTCGGACGGCGCGCGCGTCGGCGACCGGCTCGGCGGCTCGCTCGCGCTGGCGCTGCACGGAGCCGCGCGCGGCGTGCAAATCGTTCGGGTCCACGATGTCGCCGCGACGGTTCAGGCGGTTCGTCTCTGGCAGGCGGTCCGGTCGTAGGACGACTGGGACACTGCGGTCGTTCAACCCCGCGTTTCCGGTCGACTTGGCGACCTTTGGGATGGCGGCAGCGACGCCTGGCTGACCAATTCGATGTCGATCGGTCTTTCGCTATCCAGCGATCCGCCCGACAGCGTTACAGCGACATCAAAGCCCCTCGCGCTTGTCCCACCCCGAGTTTATCTCGCACCGCATGGACGAAGCGAATACCCTGGTTGGGCGGCTCGCCCGTTACGCCCGCGTCGGCGGGACCGGCATCGGGCTGGCAGCACGCTTTGCGGGCGCGCGGCTGACGGGCGGGGCCGACGCGGCGACGGCGGCGGCGCAGCTCCGCGTTGCGCTCGGCGGGTTGAAGGGTCCGGTGATGAAGATCGCGCAGATCCTGTCGACGATCCCCGACGCGGTGCCCAAGGAGTTCGCCGCCGAGCTCGGCCAGTTGCAGGCCGATGCCCCAGCGATGGGGTGGCCGTTCGTCCGGCGGCGGATGAAGGCCGAACTCGGCCCCGAGTGGGAAGCGCGCTACGCCTCGTTCGAACACACCGCCGCCGCCGCGGCCTCGCTCGGCCAGGTTCACCGAGCGGTCGGCCACGACGGGCGCGCGCTCGCCGCCAAGCTGCAATATCCCGACATGGCGAGCGCGGTCGAAGCCGACCTTGGCCAATTGGACGTGCTGTTCGGCATCTACCGCCAGTTCGACAAATCGATCGATACCGGCCAGATTCGCAACGAACTTGCCGACCGGCTGCGCGAGGAACTCGATTATTCGCGCGAGGCGAAGCACCTCGCGCTGTACCGCGACATGCTCGCGGGCCAGGCGGCAGTGCATTTGCCCGAGGTGCTGCCCGACCTGTCGACCAAACGGCTGCTGACGATGACGTGGCTCGACGGCAAGCCGTTGCTGGGCTTCACCGGCGAGCCGCTCGAGGTCCGCAACCGGATCGCCGAGACGCTGTTCCGCGCGTGGTATTGGCCGCTCCATCGATACGGCGTGATCCACGGCGACCCGCACCTTGGCAATTACGCGGTGCGCGAGGATGCCGACGGCGGGTACGGCATCAATCTGCTCGATTTCGGCTGCGTCCGTATATTCCCGCCGCGCTTCATCAAGGGTGTCGTGGACCTGTTCCACGCGATCGAATCGAACGACAAGGCGCTCGCGGTCGATGCGTTCGAACGCTGGGGCTTCATCGGCCTGTCGAGCGAGATCATCGAGACGCTGCTGATCTGGGCGACGTTTCTGTATGGGCCGCTGCTCGACGACCGGGTCCGACGAATCGACGACCTCGGCAGTCCGGTCGATTACGGCCGCGAGACCGCGCAGAAGGTCCACAGGCGGTTGAAGGAACTTGGCACGGTCACCGTCCCGTCTGAATTCGTCTTCATGGACCGGGCCGCGATCGGGCTTGGCGGGGTCTTCATGCATCTGGGGGCCGAGCTCAACTGGCGACGGCTGTTCGGCGAGATGATCGCGGGCTTCACCGAGGACGGGCTCGCCGCGCGGCAGGCCGAAGCGCTGGCGCGGGCCGGGCTGGAACCGCCTGCGACGGCGACGCTTATCGCCTGAACGCCGGTCGGCTTGTCGCGCGCGTCGACCGTGCGCTATGGGGATGCCCCGCGCGAGGAGTGACACGATGGCCGACGATCAGAATGCCGCCGCCCCGCAGGCGCACGTGCCGAACACGAGGTTCTACGGCAGCTTCGTCGACGTCCTCAAATGGGCGGTAGTGGCGCTTGCCTTCCTGTTGATCGCGATGGCACTGTTCCTCGTCCACTAGCGACGGTTTTTTTGGGGGAAGATTTGATGCGGATCGCGGTTCTGCGCGAGACGGCGGAGGGGGAGCGTCGCGTCGCCGCGACCCCGGAGACGGTCAAGAAGCTAATCGCGCTTGGCGCGTCCGTCGCGGTCGAGAACGGCGCGGGCGACGGCGCGAACATCGCTGACGGTGCCTATGCCGAGGCCGGAGCGACCGTCGGCGGGCGCGACGCGACGATCGCCGCCAGCGACCTGATCCTTGCGGTCCAAGGCCCCGACACGAGCGCGCTGCCGGGGGTCAAGTCGGGCGCCATGCTCGTCGCGATCCTGTCGCCGTTCACCCGGCGCGAGGCGGTCAACACCTATGCCGCCGACGGCCTGACGACGATGGCGATGGAATTAATGCCACGGATCACGCGGGCGCAGTCGATGGACGTGCTGTCGTCGCAATCGAACCTGGCGGGCTATAAGGCGGTGATCGACGCGGCGGAAGCGTACGGTCGCGCCTTTCCGATGATGATGACCGCAGCCGGCACGATCAGCGCCGCGCGGGTTTTCGTGATGGGGGTCGGCGTCGCCGGGCTGCAGGCGATCGCCACCGCGCGGCGGCTGGGTGCGCTGGTCAGCGCCACCGACGTCCGCGCCGCAACCCGCGAACAAATCGAATCGCTCGGGGCGAAGGCGATCTTCGTCGAGAACATCGCCGGTCAGGGTGAAGGCGCGGGTGGCTATGCGACCGAAGTGTCGGACGAATATAAGGCGGCACAAGCGGCGCTGGTGTCGAGCCACATCGCCAAGCAGGACATCGTCATCACCACCGCGCTGATCCCCGGGCGTCCTGCGCCGCGGCTGGTCAGCGACGCGCAGATCGCGACGATGCGCCCTGGCAGCGTGATCATCGACCTTGCCGTCGAAAGCGGCGGCAACGTCGAAGGGTCGGTCGTCGGCGAGGCGCCCATCGTCCACGGCGTGACGATCATCGGCCACCGCAACATGCCGAGTCGCCTCGCCGCCGACGCGAGCGCGCTGTATTCGCGCAACCTGTACAATTTCATTGCGGCGTTCTGGGACAAGGACGCGGACACGGTCGCCTTCCCGGCCGACGACGAGATCGTCAAGGGCGTGACGCTGACGCGCGGCGGGGCGGTGGTGCACGAGCGCCTGGTCGCGGCGTGAGTAAGCTGCGTATTCATGCCGGAGACTGGGGAAAATGCACCGTTCCAATGGTGTTCGGCTCCTACCAGTTCCCGACTAAAGATGCATGGAAACCGGAACTGATAAAGCCGAAGCAATTTACCGAGATTGAGATCGCCAACGAGGAATCCGTTAAAAAGCTATCTGGAACCATCGGCTGGGGGGCGGTCGGAAGCGTGTTGCTCGGCCCGGTCGGAATGCTCGCGGGGTTACTCCTGGGAGGCAAATCGAAGGAAGTTACTTTCGTCGGTGTTTTGAAGGACGGTAGGAAACTACTTGCAACAACAGACAGCAAGACGTTTGGCGTGCTCCAAGCAGCGGTATTTAAGTGATGATGTCTCAGCTTAAGGCGTACGAGGTCGACATCATCCGGCTTGCCAAAGCCGACGGCGGCGGCTTTACCGGGGTTGCGCCCGAGCTTCCCGGTTGCCGCTCCGACGGCGCGACGCCCGCCGAGGCGCTGGCGAATACCTATGATGCGATCGCGTGCTGGCTCGAGGCCGCCGCCGAAATGGGTCGTGCCGCTCCTCTCCCCCGCCGCGTCGCCGCGTGAAGGACTGACCCGATGGAACACCTGATCCCGCAACTGTCGATCTTCGTTCTCGCCTGCTTCGTCGGCTATTACGTCGTCTGGTCGGTGACGCCCGCGCTGCACACGCCGCTGATGGCGGTGACCAATGCGATCTCGAGCGTCATCATCGTCGGCGCGCTCGTCGCGGCGAGCGCGGCGTCGGGCGGGTCGGAGATTTCGAAGTGGCTCGGCCTCGGCGCGGTGGTGCTCGCGAGCGTCAACATCTTCGGCGGCTTCGCGGTGACGCAGCGGATGCTCGGCATGTACAAGAAGAAAGAGCGCAAGGTCGAAAGCAAGTGATCGCGCTCAGGGGGCACGCATAATGACCGAAACCGCAATCGCTCTTGGGGCTACCACCCCCGCGTGGGTCGCGCTCGCCTACCTCGTCGCGGGCGTGCTGTTCATCCTCGCGCTGCGCGGCCTGTCGTCGCCCGAAACGTCGCAGCAGGGCAACCGCTACGGCATGATCGGCATGCTGATCGCGGTCGTAACGACGTTGATCGTTCATGGGGTCGGCTTGCCGCTGATCGTCGCTGCGGTCGCGGTCGGCGGCGGGGTCGGCTTCGTCATCGCGCGCCGCATCCAGATGACCGCGATGCCGCAGCTCGTCGCTGGCTTCCACAGCCTCGTCGGGCTGGCGGCTGTGCTCGTGGCGATCGCGGCCTATCTGAATCCAGGCGCTTTCGGCATCCTCAACGCCGACGCCAGCGACATCGCGATGTCGAGCAAGATCGAGATGGGCCTTGGTGTCGCGATTGGCGCGATCACCTTCTCCGGCTCGATCATCGCCTTCTTGAAACTTAACGGCAACATGGGCGGCGCGCCGATCCTGCTGCCCGCGCGCCATGTCATCAACATCGCCCTGCTCGCGGCGATCCTGATCTTGGTCGGGGTGTTCAGCCTGCACAATCCCGCGATGTTCGCGGCGATCGTGGTGATGAGCCTCGCGATCGGCTTCCTGCTGATCATCCCGATCGGCGGCGCCGACATGCCGGTCGTCGTGTCGATGCTCAACAGCTATTCGGGCTGGGCGGCGGCGGCGATGGGGTTCACGCTTCAGAACACCGCGATGATCGTCACCGGCGCGCTCGTCGGCTCGTCGGGCGCGATCCTGTCGTACATCATGTGCAAGGCGATGAACCGCAGCTTCATCAGCGTGATCGCTGGCGGCTTCGGCGGCGATGCGGCGGTCGCGGGCGGCGGCGCGACCGAGGCTCGGCCGTACAAGCGCGGGTCGGCCGAGGATGCGGCCTTCGTGATGAAAAACGCCGAGAGCGTCATCATCGTGCCAGGCTACGGCATGGCAGTCAGCCAGGCGCAGCACGCGCTGCGCGAGATGGGCGACCTGCTCAAGAAGGAGGGCGTCAGCGTCAAATACGCGATCCACCCCGTCGCGGGGCGGATGCCGGGACACATGAACGTCCTGCTCGCCGAGGCGAACGTGCCGTACGACGAGGTCTTCGAGCTTGAGGACATCAACGGCGAATTCGCCCAGGCCGACGTCGCCTTCGTCATCGGCGCGAACGACGTCACCAACCCGGCGGCGAAAACCGACAAGACCTCACCGATCTACGGCATGCCGATCCTCGATGTCGAACGTGCCAAGACCGTGTTGTTCGTCAAACGCAGCATGGGCGGCGCGGGCTATGCCGGGGTCGACAACAGCGTATTCTACATGGACAATACGATGATGCTCCTCGCCGATGCCAAGAAGATGGTCGAGGCGATCAACAAGGACCTCGGCTGATGCGTATCGCTCCTGTCGTCGCCGCGTTCGCACTGCTCGCCGGGTGCAGCCATCCCGGCACGTCGCTCGGCAAGACCCGCGCGGGCCCGCCGCCGATCGAGGCGACGACGCAATTGCTCGGCCCCAACGGCGAGTTGCGCGGACAAGCGACGCTGAGCCAGCGGCCCGACGGCACCGTCGTCCGCGCGCGGATCGAGGGCATGCCGCCCGGAACTTACGCGATCCACCTCCACGCCGTCGGCAAGTGCGAAGGGCCGAAGTTCACCACGGCGGGCGGACACTTCAACCCGACGATGAAAATGCACGGGCGTGACAATCCGATGGGGCCGCACCTCGGCGATCTGCCGAACGTCGTCGTCGGCCCCGGTGGAACGGGAACGGTCGACTTCACCGTGCCGATGCTGATGCTCGTCGGCGGCCCCGGCCCGCTGCTCGACGCCGACGGCGCGGCGGTCGTCCTCCACGCCGGGCCCGACGATTATAAGACCGATCCAAGCGGCGCGAGCGGTGACCGCATCGCGTGCGGGGTTCTGCCCGCGCGGTAGTTTCCTTGACGAATCGCCGCGCGCGCCCGTAAGGCAAAGCTCGCCGCGCGCGCATGGCGACCATAGCTCAATTGGTTAGAGCGCCGGCTTGTGGTGCCGGAGGTTGCGGGTTCGATCCCCGTTGGTCGCCCCAGCCGTCCGACCCGTCACGATCGCATCGGCTCCACTCGATCGCTGCGACCGGTGAGCGGCGCAAGCACTTGCTCGTGGAAACGCGCGGGTACCGGGTGGTCGGTCCCGTAGTCGGTCGGCCATTCGCGCGGCACGTAATAACTGCCGAACAGCCGGTCGACGAACGGCAGCATCGACGCATAGTTGCGATCGACGTGATCGCGCCGCGTATGGTGCCAATGGTGGAATGCCGGGGTCGCGACGAGGTGCTCGAGCCAGCCGAAGCGCCACCGCACGTTGGCGTGGATGAAGAACCCCCAGATCGTCCCGACGAGCACGACGATCAGCGGCACGATGTCAAGCTTGCCCGACAACGGGCTGGCAAGGCCGAGGACATAGAGCGGCACCAGCCCGACGAATTTGCCGAAGACCATGTCGACCGGGTGCGCCCGCGTGTTGACGAGCCAGTCGAGGTGTTCGGCGCTGTGGTGGATCGCGTGAAACTTCCACAGGAACGGAACTTCGTGGCTCCAGCGATGGCCCCAGTAGAAGCCGATCTCGCCGACGACGAGCGACGCCGCGATGCGCGCGCCGAGCGGAAGGCTCGCGCTGAACGCCTGAACCTGCCCGGGGACGACGTGATGGACACCCCACGCGACCAATGCCATCGGCAGCCCGAGGATCAATCCGGGGATCAGGCTCGAGACGAAATACCAGACGAGGTCGGTGCCGATGCCGGCGCGGCGGACGCGTGCGGCCCGCAGCGCGAACAGGCGTTCGAGCGGCACGAAGACGATAGCGAGCAGAACCAGCCAGACGCAGAGCCGGAAGATGTCGATGGCGAAGGTCTGAAGCTGGTGCGGCATAATCGACGCTTAAGCGAAAAAGCCGCCGCCGTCGACGGTCGGGACGGTCGCCGGGCGGCGTAAATCACTCCGCCCGGCGGTCATCAGTGTCGCAGTCAGGCGGCGACGACGTTGCGGCGGCGCGAACGCAGCGACACGCCGACGGAACCGAAGCCCGCGATCAGCATCGCCCACGTCGCCGGCTCGGGAACCGACCCGGTCACCGACACCCCGTCCAGCAGCGAGAACGGCGGAAGCCCGTCGGGCGTGCCGATCGCAAGGAACGACAGCACCTCCGTGCCGCTCGTTGCGGTGAACGCGAAGCTCTCGTGGATCCACCCGCTGAAACCGTGGTTCGGGTTGCTGAACACGGCGGTCGAGATCGTCTGGCTGCCGAGGCTGACGCGCCATTGCTCGGTCGTCGGCCCGGTGAACGTATATTGCTGAGCAGCCGCCCAGTCGAAGGCGACCGTATAGGTGTTGCCGATGCGCAGGCCCGTCAACGTCTGCTCGACCGGCGCGACCTGGAACGCGCCATCGGCGGCGACGAAATTGCCGCCGGTCGGGCTGTCGGTGAAGACATTGACGCCGCCGTTGTTCGTGCCCCAGAGCGACAGGGTACCATAAATGCCGGTCGAGCCAGTGGTGTCACCGGTGCCTGGGGCGAAGATGAAGTTGTAGCCCGCCGAGGACCAGCCGGTCGCGACCGTCTGGGAATCGAACTGCTTGGCACCGTTGGTGGTTGTTTCGAAGCCGCCGTTGACGACGAATTGCTTCGCCTGAACCGGGGCCGTGACGACGCCGAGCGCAAGCGCCCCGGCGAGAAAAGCGGTCTTACGCATGCTGTGAATTCCCCTACTTGCTCGATGTTGTGACGCTGATGGTCGACTTTGCCCCCGCAAAATCCATGCCAACACACCTTCGATCGACGACAATATTTTTTCTCCATGGTTCGGAATGCTTTACGCTTCGTTAATCAATTCGACCCGCGCGACGACGAGGGTTATTAACTAAGTATTGAAGCCGGAAAGTGTCGGTGGGCTTTACACTCGGCGAAACGCCGCAGGGAACCGACCCGTCCGCAGCGGATTGGCACGGGGTCGCCGGCCTTCGGCGCCGCGGGAGCAATGTAATGGAGCAAATCGCCAACTGGGTCGCGCCGATCGCGACGACGATGGCCGCGCTGATGGTCGCGGCGAACCTTGGCGCGCGGGTCACCGGGATCGGCTTTATCGCGTTCGCGGTCGGATCGGTCGGCTGGATGGTGATCGGTGCGGCGACGGGGCAGGCGAATTTGATCTGGCAGAACGCCGTCCTCCTGCTCGTCAACCTGCTCGGCGTCTGGCGCTGGCTCGGCCTGCGGGCGCGCTACGACAAGGGCGCGGCGGCCGCGACGCGGAAGACGGCATGAGCGCGCCCGACGAAGCCAGGGTTCCTGGCGCCCGCGACGCCGCGCTGACACCGTTCAGCATGCTCGTCGGCGCGACGGTGTCCGGACCCGACAGCAAACCAGTCGGCACGGTCGCCGACGTCATGATGGCCGCCGCCGAGGGCAAGATCGTTTACGTCGCGCTCAGCGTCGGCGGTATCGTCGGCATCGGCGAGCGGCTGTTCGCGGTCCCTTGGGGAGCGTTCGTCGTCGACCCGGTCGGCGGCGCGCTGTCGCTCGGCTTCGATGCGACATCGCTCGACGGGCGGCCCGGCTTCGACAAGGACGCGTGGCCGAGTCGCGCCGACCCCAGTTTCGTAACGCCCTGAAGGCTTCCCCGGCTCGGCGTGTTCGTTTATTGCGCGCGCCTGTTCGATCGTTACAGGCATTCACGATGGTGTTCGACGCCCCCGACTTCGACGCCCACGAGGGCGTGCATTTCTTCGACGACCCCGCGAGCGGTCTGATGGCGATCATCG
Organism: Sphingomonadales bacterium; assembly: GCA_038238995.1. Lineage (GTDB taxonomy): Bacteria > Pseudomonadota > Alphaproteobacteria > Sphingomonadales > Sphingomonadaceae > Polymorphobacter_B. Next base: position 9,869 of record JBBSFF010000001.1, on the reverse strand, counting down.
CGGTGCATTCGACGCATCGCGGCCCGGCGGCGGGGGGATGCCGGTGGTGGACCTACGCCGACGACGCCGCCGCGCTGACCGACGCGCTGCGTTTGTCGCGCGGCATGAGCTATAAAAATGCGCTGGCGGGGCTCGCGGCGGGCGGCGGCAAGGGGGTCATCCTGAGGTCCGGGACGGGTCCGAAGTCCGAGGCGTTGCTCGAAGCATTCGGCGCGGCGATCGAGTCGCTCGGCGGCAAGTACGTCACCGCCGAAGACGTGGGCATGGCCGACGCCGACATGACGGTCATTGCGCGGCGGACGCGGTTCGTGTCGGGCCTGCCGGTCAGCGGCGGCGCGGCGGGCGGCAATCCGGGACCGTCGACCGCGCAGGGCGTGTTCGTCGGCATGCGCGCGGCGGTCCGCCATGCGCTCGGGCGCAGCGATTTCACCGGCGTCCATGTCGCGGTCCAGGGGCTCGGCAGCGTCGGCGGCGGCATCGCCGAACGGCTGGCGGCGGCAGGCGCGAAGCTGACCGTCGCCGATATCGACGGGGCGCGTGCCGCCCGGATGGCGGCGGCGCTCGGCGCGACGCATGTTTCAGTCGGTGAGATCATGCGGGTCAGCGCCGACGTCTTCAGTCCGAACGCGCTTGGCGCGGTGCTTGACGCCGACACGATCGCCAATCTCGACATCGCGATCGTCGCGGGGGCGGCGAACAACCAGCTCGCGACCCCGGCCGACGGCGCGCGGGTCCAGGCACGCGGCATTCTGTACGCGCCCGACTATGTCATCAACGCCGGCGGCATCATCAACGTCGTCGCCGAATATTCGGGAAACGGCGATGCGGCGTCGGTCGCGGCGCAGATCGCCGAGATCGAGCCGCGCCTCACCGCAATCTTCACCGAGGCGGACGCAAGCGGGCGGACGACCGATGCAGTCGCGGACGCGCTGGCGCGAAAGCTGATCGGGCGCTGAGCGCGGTGCGGACAAATTGACACGCGACCCGAGGCAGCGCCCGCGCTAAAGGTAGGGCTCACGCCGCCTGAGGATGCTCGCATGAAATTCGGTATCGGCCAGTCCCCGAAGCGCGTCGAGGATCATCGCCTGCTCACCGGCAAGGGGCGCTTCACCGACGATATCCAGCTTGACGGCGCGCTGTTCGCCGCGACCGTCCGCTCGCCGTACGGCCATGCCCGGATCGTCGGCATCGACACGAGCGCGGCGATGGCGGTGCCCGGCGTCGTGGCGGTCTATACCCACGCCGATATCGCGGCGTACGGGGTCGTCCCGTGCCTCGTGCCGTTCTCGGGCAAGATCACCACCCCGCGCCACCTGCTGACCGGCGACAAGGCGCGATTCGTCGGCGACGGCATCGCCTTCGTCGTCGCCGAAACCCGCGAGGCCGCCCGCGAGGGCGCCGACGCGGTGATGGTCGACTATGACGAACTCCCCGTCGTCACCAGCATCGCCGATGCGATTGCGCCCGGTGCGACGAAGGTCTGGGACGACGCGCCGTCGAACGACCTGTTCGCCTTCCCGCTCGGCGACGTCGACAAGGCAGCTGCCGCGATTGCCGCCGCCGCGCACGTTACCCGGCTTAGGATCGTCCAGAACCGCGTCGCGCCGACGTCGATGGAGGTGCGCGCCGCGGTGGGTGATTTCAGCGAGGCCGACGGCTTCACCCTCGATTTCGGCGGACAGGGCGTCGCCGCCGCGCGCAAGATGATCGCCGGGATCCTCGCCGTCGATCCGACGCAGGTCCGTATCCGGACCGGCGATGTCGGCGGCGGGTTCGGGATGAAAGCGTTCCTGTATCCCGAATATCTGCTCGTCCTCCACGCCGCGCGCGACCTCGGCCGCCCGGTCAAATGGACTGGCGAGCGCGGCGACGCGTTCCAGTCCGACACGCACGGGCGGGCGATGGTAAGCGACGCGGCGATCGGCTTCGACGCCGACGGGCTGATCACCGCGCTCAAGGTCGAGACGTGGAGCGACCTCGGCGCGTACCAGTCGCAGTTCGGCCCGGCGATCCAGACGGTGGCCGGCGGGCGCATCCTCGGCGGGGTGTACCGCATCCCGGTCATCCACAATCTCGTCCACGGCGTCGTCACCAATACCACCCCGGTCGACGCGTATCGCGGCGCCGGGCGGCCCGAGGCGGCGTATATCATGGAGCGGCTGCTCGAGGCGGCCGCGCGCGAGCTCGGCGTCGGCGTCGACGACATTCGCCGCAAGAATCTGCTTCGGCCCGACGAATTGCCGCACGCCAACGGGCTCGGTCTGACCTTCGACATCGGCGACTTCCCCGCCGTGCTCGACAAGGCGCTGGCGAACGCCGACTGGGCGGGCTTCCCCGCCCGCAAGGCGGCGGCGGCGCGCAAGGGGCTGCGCTACGGGCGCGGCATCGCCTATTACGTCGAGATCGCGGGCGGCGGCTCGACCGAGGAGTTCGCCGACATCCGGGTCGGCAGCGACGGCGTCGTCGAGGCTGCGGTTGGCACTCAGTCGAACGGCCAGGGCCACGAGACCGCGTACGCGCAGGTGCTCGCCGACCGGCTCGGCCTGCCGATGGAAAACGTCCGCATCGTCCAGGGCGACACCGACCGGCTCGACGAAGGCAACGGCACCGGCGGCTCGCGCAGCCTCGCGTGGGGCGGCGGCGCGGTCATCGAGGCGGGCGACGACATGGTCAGGCGCGGGATCGAACTCGCCAAGGCCGACCTCGACGTCGTCGACGTCGACTATAACGAAGGCGTGTTCGGCGCCCGCGGGACCAACCGCACGGTCAGCCTCGCCGAGCTCGCCGCGAAGCATCCGGGCGGGCTCGACGGGCGGGCGACGTACAAGCCGGAAAACCCGCGCCCGACCTTTCCCAACGGCTGCCATGTCGCCGAGGTCGAGATCGACCCCGCGACCGGCACAACCAAGGTCGTCCACTACAGCCTCGTCGACGATTTCGGGGTGCTGATGAACCCGATGCTCGTCGAGGGGCAAATCCACGGTGGCGTCGCGCAGGGACTCGGCCAGGTCCTGCTCGAAGACATCGTCTACGGCGACGGCGCGCAGCTGTTGACGGGATCGTTCATGGACTACGGCGTCCCGCGCGCCGACGACATGCCGCCGACGATCGGCTTCGCGACGCTGGGCACGCCCTCGCCGACCAACCCGCTCGGCGTCAAGGGCTGCGGCGAGGCCGGAACGATCGGCGCGATGCCGTCGATCATGAACGCGATCATCGACGCGCTCGACGGGACCCAACTCGAAATGCCCGCGACGATCGAAAGGGTCTGGCGCATCTGCCGGAACCTCGACGTCGCCCAGGCGGCCGAGTGAACCTCAGCCAACTTCTGGCGATCCTCCGCGCGGCGTGGGTGTCGATCGCGGCGATGGTCGTCGTCGCCTCGCTGGTGGCGTTCGCCTTTTCGTCGTCGCTGACGAAGGAATATACGGCGAAGGCGCGCATCATGCTCAACGTCGGCAACGTCGATCCGACGCAATATTCCGCGCTCAAGCGCAACACCGAGATCAGCTACATCTCGACCCAGATCCGGCTCGTCGGCGACGACGGCGTCATGCGCGAAGTCGTGACGAAGCTCGGCTGGCCGTCGGATCCGGGGGTCATCTCCGCGTGGGAGGAGGCGACCGGTGGACGGGGCGATATCACCACGTGGGCGGCGCACCGGCTCGCCGCCGGGGTCGCGGCGCAGCAGTTCGAGAGCAGCTCGATCATCGAAATCTTCTACACCGCGCAGTCGGTCGACGCCGCCAAGACGATCGTCGCCATGATCCGTGAAGCCTATATCGCGAACGATCTCCGGTTGCGGGTCGATGCCGCGCGCAAGGCGTCGTCGTGGAACCGCACCATCGCCGCACAGTCGCTGGTGGCGTTGCGGGCGGTCGAAGCCAAACGCGCCGCGTTCGTTCGAGCGAACCAGATTCCGATCGATTCGAGCAACGGCAGCCTCGAAATGCTCGAGTTGTCCGCGCTGTCGGCGGCCGCGGTGCCGTCGAAGTCGACGACGCTGACGCCGACGATAACCTCGACGATGACGGCGCTGAAGCGCCGGATCAGCGACCTCGACGAACAGATCGCGGTGTTCGCTGCCGATCGCGGACCGAGCGATCCGGTGACGATCAACCTGTCGGGGTTGCGCGACCGGCTTCGCACCCAACTCGTGCGCGAGACCGACTTCGCGAACGCGGGGACGAGTGCGACCGATGCGCAGATCGTCGCCAACCGGGCGCAGCGGAACCGCGACTATCTCGAGGCGCGTCTGCGCCTGCTCGACCGCGCCCCGCTCTATGACCAGCTGGCGTCGCTCGACCGCGAAATCACCCTGCGCACGCGGCTTTATGTCAGTGCCGAGCAGCGGGTGAAGGATTTCGACGCGGTCGCCGCCGCGCCGAGCGGGTTGATCGTCCTCGGCGACACCATCGCCAGCGACGACATGGTTTTTCCCAACACGCCGGCGACGGTCGGGCTCGCGGCGGCACTCAGTCTCGCGCTCGGAATCGCGATCGTTTTGTTGGGTGAGATGATGCGGCGCATGGTGCGCGGCGCCGAAGATCTCGAATTCTACAGCGGCGTGCCGGTCATGGCGGTCATCGCCGTCGCCCCGCCGAGGAAATGGTTCGGGCGTCTCGGACGATTGCGCGCCGCCACTTAACCGGACGCGGCCGAGGCCACGGCGCGGTCGGGGATGATCCGGTCGCGGCCGAGACGCTTCGCCGAGTAGAGCGCGTCGTCGGCACGCGCGATAACCGAATCGACCGGGTCGCCGGGCCGGTCGGCGGCGACCCCGGCCGAAAAGCTGACCCGCCCGATGCTCACCCCGTCGTCGTTGCGCCGCAGCAGCTGCCCGACGAGACTGGTCCGCAGCGCGTCGAGCGTCGCGACCGCAACCGATTGCGGCGTGCCCGGCAGCAACGCGATGAACTCCTCGCCGCCCATGCGCCCGGTCGTGCCGCCGCACGACCGCGCGAGGCCGTCGCTCAGGTGCCGCGCGACATAGCGGAGCACTTCGTCGCCGATGGCGTGGCCCCAACGGTCGTTGACCCGCTTGAAGAAGTCGATGTCGACCATCGCGACGCTCAGCGGGACGGCCGGCGTCGCCCGGGTCCGCTCGAGCAGCTCGAATACGCCGCGGCGATTGAGCAGCCCGGTCAGCGGGTCGGTCACCGCCGCCGCCTCGGCGTGACGGAGCCGGTCGCGCAGGCCGATCGTCTCGTCGGCGGCGGCGCCGATCTCGGCCTGCATCCGTTGATTGGCGACCAGCATCGCCCCGGTGGCGGTGCCGAGCCGGTCGATCAGCGTCGCGAGCGCGGCGGGCGACAGCGTCGAGCCGACCGCGTTCAACGCGGCGTCGCCGTCGGCGATCGTCCGCCCGTATTCGACCAGATCGGTGCGGCCGTCGGACAATCGCTCGGTCATCCGCACCGCCTGCTCGTGCGCCGCGGCGACGAGCGCCGACAATTCGCCCGCCGCCAGCCCGTCGCAATGCGCCGATCGCAGCGCGGCGACCGTCGCCATGTCGAGCTTGCCCTCGACGATCGCCGAGTCGATCGCCGCGCTCAGCGCGAAATCGTCGCCGTCGAGGTGGCGCCAGAACAGGTCGTAGACGTCGGGAACCGGCGGCAATCCGGTCAGCACGAGCAACGCGCGGATGCGGTCGAAGCGCATCAACGGCATCTCCGTCGGCTCGGTGGTACCTGCCGCCGTCAACGTTCCCGGATGATACACCGCCCAATCCCCTTGCCGCTGCCCGCTTAACGGCGGCGCGCGGTCGGGGTGTAGCGCCTCAGGCCAGCTGGCCCATCAGGTGTTCGGCCGACGACACCTGGAATGCGCCGGGGTCTTCGATATTGAGCTTCTCGACGATGCCGTCACGGACGAGCATCGAGAAGCGCTGACCGCGCAGCCCCATGCCGAACCGGCTGCCGTCCATCGTCAGCCCGAGCGCGGTGACGAAATCGCCGTTGCCGTCGGCGAGCATCGTCACCTTGTCGGCCGCCCCAGCGCTCTGGCCCCATGCGCCCATGACGAACGCGTCGTTGACCGAGATACAGACGATCTCGTCGACGCCGGCCGCCTTCATCGCGTCGGCGTTCGAGATGTAGCCGGGCAGGTGCTTCGCCGAGCACGTCGGAGTGAACGCGCCCGGGACCGAGAATAAGGCGACGGTCCGCCCGGCAAACAACGCCTCGGTCGACAGCGGCTGCGGTCCGGCCTCGGTCGCCTTGATCAGCGTCGCGCTCGGGACGGCATCGCCCACCTTGATCGTCATCGCATTCTCTCCTCGATTGTCGCGCCTGCGATAGCGACGCGCATTGCACGCGTCCAGCGCCCCGGTTTATGACGGTTCGGATGAGCGACCCGCGGTTCCTGACCGGCCAGTATCTGCTGTCGATGCCCGGCATCGGCGACCCGCGCTTCGACCGGACGGTGATCGCAATGTGTGTCCACGACGACGACGGCGCGCTCGGGCTGATCGTCAACCGCCCGCATCCCGTGATGACGGTGCGCGACCTGATGATCCAGCTCGACATCGCCCCGGGGACGACCCCGGTCGGCGCGAAGGTGATGAACGGCGGGCCGGTCGAGCCGGGACGCGGCTTCGTCGTTCATTCCCCCGACTATAGCGGCCAGGGGACGATCCATGTCGGCAGCCTTGGCGGTATCCGCTGGGGGCTGACCTCGACCGTCGACGTGCTGCGTGACATCGCGCTCGGGCGCGGGCCGAGCCGCTGGCTGGCGACGCTCGGCTACACCGGCTGGGGCGCAGGGCAGCTCGACGGCGAACTGCGACGACACGGGTGGCACAGCATCGACGGCAGTGACGATCTGATCTTTGCCACCGCCGTCCCCCAGCGCTGGCCGCGCGCCTTCGCCTCGCTCGGCATCGACGTCGGGCACTTGTCGCCGGTCGCGGGAACCGCGTGACGACCAGCCCCGGCACCGCCTGACTACTTCTTCTTCTTGACCTTCGGGTCGGGCGTCGCCGAGTCGACCACCGCCTCGGTCTTCGCCCCCTCGACCGCCGCGCAGTTCGAATTCTTTGCCGTGCCGAGATCGACGAACGGCAGGATCGCCGCGACGGGGGTCGCGACAATGCCGAGCAAGATGCTCGTCCCGCCGCGCGCGAGCAGTTCCTTCGAAATCGGGTTTACCTTCGGCGCGGCAAACCAGCCGCCGATACCGATCGGCGACTGGCCCGAGAACAGGCTGAATTCCTTCGACTTGCCGCGCAACGAAAGCCCGACCGACTCGTCCTTGAAGCTGAACTGGCCGTTCATCCGATACACCGCGCGACCGGTGTCGAAGATCACCGGGTCGGCGCGCGCGACGCCGTTGCCGACGGTGAAGGCAGCCAGCCCGCAGCGGATGTCGCGCGGCTTCTTGAGGTCCTTGCCGAATGCCGCGAACAGGAAATTCTGCACGTCGAGCTTGGCGAGCTCGATGTTGCGGATCCACAGCGTCCCCTTGCTGACGATGATCGCGATCCGCCCCGACGATGCGCCGAGCGACGCGCGTACCGAATCGCCGCGACCCTTGAGTTTGATCCGCCCGCCGACGTTCGCCGTCGTGCCGTTATCCTCGACCTTGAACGACGTCAGCAACCGCCCGATCGGCACCTGCGTCATATGGATATCGTAGTCTGCGACGATCGGCTCCTGATGCGCATCGAGCTCGATATCGGCGGTGACCCGGCCGCCGATGACGTCGAACGCGACCGGCTTGAGCTTAAGATTGCGGTCGTCGAGCGCGAGCGCCAGGCTGAGATTGGCGAGCGGGACGTTCCCCGTCCGAATCCGCGCGGCGGAATATTTCACGTCGGCGTCGAACCCCTTGAGCGACGCGATATCGAGCGAGGCATCGGGCAGGACGCTCGGATGGCCGTTGACCGTCGTGATCGCGCCCTTGCCGCCCTGCGCATCGAGCTTCTCGGGCGAGTAGCCGATCCACGGTCCGACATCGAGGATGTCGAGCGTGTCGGTGCGCAGGTCGCCGACCAGCTTCGAGCGTGCGCCGCCGGTCGCGATCGACAGTCTGCCGGCGAGGTCGGAATCGCCGAAGTGGCCGTTGATCCGCGTGAATTTATAGTCGCCGCCAACTTTGGTGAAGTTCGCCGCTAGCTCATACGGGCGCGTCGCCGGGGCGTTCGCACCCGCCAGCTTGAACAGATTCTGCAGGTTCCTGCCCGCGATCGTCACGCGCAGGTCGGCGCCGTCGATCCGCGTCGCACCGGGCAGCGTTCCCGACACGTCGATCTGCGTCTGCGCCACCGTCGCGTGAAGATCGAGGCCGGTCTTGCCCCCGGTCATCGTCGAATTCGGCGTCGTCAGGCTGCCGCGCAGCGTGAACGGCGCGGCGAGCGCAGTACCGCCGCCCTTGAACGTCAGCGGCCCGGCGACGTTCTGATTACCGCGCGTCCCGACCGACCCGGCGAGGTCGCCAAAAGCCAGGCGAACATCGGCCTTGTGCGTGGCGTCGATATAATGCGCGACGGTGCCGGTGACGTTCGCCCGGTCGATCGGCGGAACCTTGAACGGCTTGTCGCCGGCGAAGGTCCAGGTGTTGCGCCCGGCCTTGTCGATCTCGAGCCCGGCGCTGCCGCCGTCGAGATCGAGAAACAGGACGTGCTGTTTGCCGAACAACAGGTCGATCGTGCTGATCTCCGACTCGATCCGTTGCGCGGTGAAGAGCTGCGGATCGTGCGCCCACGCCGGGTTGGCAAGGCTCAACCCCTCGGCGAGGAACTTGAGGTGGAACGGGTCGAAATACAGCTGGAAGTCGCCCGCGACCGCGACCGGTCGAGCGGCCAGGCGGCTTGAGTATTTCTCGAAGGTCGGTTTGAGGAACCGGCCCTTGGTGACGAACAGGATCAGCCACGCAAGGACGATCAGCCCAAGCAGCGTCGTCAGGACCCCGAGCAGCGCCCCAATCGCGCCGTGCAGCGGATCTTTACGGCGCACGGCGACGGGGGACGTGGTCACGGGTTCCATCGGACCGTAACGGCGGCCCGCCGATGTCGTTCCGGTGCTTCATCGGTTGCGCATCGCGGTTGGCCCCGCTATACGCCCGCCTCCACGTCTGAATCGCCCGGCTGAATGGGCTGCCGAGGCGATTCTGTTTACGTGTCCACAGGAGACGAAATGCCCAAGCTCAAGACGAAGAGCGGTGTCAAGAAGCGATTCAAGATCACCGCGTCGGGTAAGGTTAAGCACGGTGCCGTCGGCAAGCGTCACCGCCTGACCCATCATAACGCCAAGTATATCCGCCAGAACCGTGGCACAGACACGATTTCCGACGCCGATGCGCGGACGATCAAGCTCTGGGCCCCGTACGGCCTGAAGCGCTAAGGAGGCCCCGAAATGGCACGTGTCAAACGCGGGACAACCTCGCACGCCCGTCACAAGCGGGTCCTCGAACTGGCGAAGGGCTATTACGGCCGTCGAAAGAACACCATCCGCGTCGCGCGGCAGGCGGTCGAAAAGGCCGGCCAGTACGCGTATCGCGACCGCAAGGCGAAGAAGCGCAACTTCCGCGCGCTGTGGATCCAGCGGATCAACGCCGCCGTGCGCGAAGTCGGCCTGACCTACGGCGTGTTCATGCACGGCCTCAAGCTGGCCAATGTCGAGCTCGATCGGAAGATCCTCGCCGACATCGCGATGCACGAGCCCGAGGCGTTCCGCGCGATTGCCGCGCAGGCGCAGGCCGCGCTCGACGCCAAGCCGGCGATGGCCGCGTAAACGGATCGCCCGACCGACGTTGCGGGGCGCGGGCGGCGAGAGCTTCCCGCGCCCCTTTCGTTTTGGGGCCGATCACGTTACCCACCCCTCCGTCATCCCCGCGAAAGCGGGGACCCATCTCCCGCCCTCAGGAGATGG